>CAZQPD010000181.1:0-17439 GCA_964595235.1 uncultured Polaribacter sp. | reverse complement strand
TATTATTTTAATATTTTCTTTTTGAAGTTTTGACAATACGTTTTTTACGTCCGGAAGTATCTCAATTTTTTTCATATTGAGTTCTGCGGCGATATTTATTATTTTTTCGATTTTTTTGCCTGATATTTTATATTCGGATATTTTCAGAGCCGTTTCTATCATTGATAAAGCAAAACTTTTAGCTCCGTAGCCGTATAAGTTCAGGTTTTTCATTTCGATGTCGAAAAGTTTTTTCGTACATTCTTTTTCGGTAATATATTCCGCAAGTAATTCGGCAAATTTATGTTCCGCTTCTCTGTAATACGGTTCGTTTATCCACAAAGTGTCGTCGGCATCGAAAGCTGCTGTTTTGATAATTTTTTTCATTTGATTGCAAATATAAAAAATATGATAATTTTAACTTTAAAATACAACTTGCATTGTTGTTTTTTTAATAATCATAAAAGAATACTGACATAAATTTATATTTTTGTGAGGAATATCCGGATTTAAGGCATGACAGGGCAAATAAAAAACAAGATAAATGAATAAGAAACAAAAAGTAATAACGGAGATATTTAAAACTTGTCAAAAAAATAATAATTATATTTTTGATAATGAACTGGTTAAATCAGTATCAAAAAAGGTAGGCTTTGGCAATCCGTTCGATGCTACTAAACTCGATAACACGGACAAATTTCCCGGAATACTGCTTGAAAACGATTATTTTATTATCCATCTCGGTAGCGGAAAACATCAATTTATTAAAGGGATTGACAAAGGTTTTCACTCTTTCGAACCCATCGATAAAAAAGATATTTATGATTGGAAATACCGTCAAAGTATCCTGAATGAATTTGACACAAGCGAAAGCAACATTTTATCGGTAGGTTTTAATCAACGTATCATACATGATTTTCTCTACAACGACATCGTCGCCAACCCGAAAATGTATGGTTCGAGACGCACTAAAACGTCTTTTTCTTACTTTATCGGAAAAGAACCTGTTCAGGCTAATAATTTACAAATGGAAATCGATTTGACCACCGAATACAACGGAATGGTCACCGTATTCGAAGGGAAAAATAATTTTCCCGCCAATTTCGCCGTATATCAACTGTTTTTTCCGTTTTTATATTACTACAAGTTGAAAGAGGATAATAAATTAAACATAAATGACATCAATTGCTGTTATTTATTGCGAAAAAAAGAACAAGGGAAATCCGTAATACGCATCTATCAATATACGTTTGATAATCCGTTGGATATTAGCAGTATCCGGCTGGTAAAAAATGCACAATACAATCTTATAAAACGATAAATATGCTGCCCGGAAAGTATAAAAATAAGATTTTTAACAAGGATGTAATAGCGGTATTGAAAGAATTACCCGACGATTCTGTCGATATGATTTATAGTGATCCGGATTACAATGTAGGGATTAACTATGCCGGAAAGAACTATACAAAAAAATGGAACGAATACATCGATTGGTATATTAAACTGATAGCGGAAAGTATGCGGGTATTAAAACCCACGGGAAATCTTTTTACCATAAATTATCCCAAGCAAAATGCTTATTTGTGGGTCAAATATCTCGACCAAGCCGCTTATCAGGTATCCGAATATGTCTGGGTTTATAATTCTAATGTCGGACATAGCCCGAGAAAATTCACCACCGCACACCGCAGTATTTTACATGCCACCAAAACAAAAAACAATGCTTTTTATAAAAATCAAGTGGCACAACCCTATCAAAACCCTAATGATAAAAGGATAAAAAAAAGAATAGAAATGGGACACAAAGGCAGGATGCCATATTCTTGGATCTATGCCGATCTGGTAAAAAACGTATCGAAAGACAAAACATTTCATTCCTGCCAAATCCCTCTGTCTCTGTTCGAACTGTTGGTAAAAGCAAGCACCAAAGAAGGAGATGATATATTCATTCACTTCGGAGGGAGTGGTTCGGAAATAATTCACGCCCGGAAACTCAATCGCAATTTTATCAGTTGTGAATTACATCCCGATTATTTCAATATGATAAACGAAAGATTGAAAAATAACGGAAATATCCCTATCGATTACCGGTTGGATTTTATTAAAAACAAAAAGGAAGCCGGTAATGCCTCGCCGCGGGAGCAACAACTCAAAATAAATTTTGATAAAAAACTCTACTAAAAAATCACAAGGAAAGAACGGCGTATGGAGCAGGCTATTTTTCCGGACGAGCGAGGAACGAGCGAGGCGTGTCCCGAAGTATATTGGGAAGGAATCTTTTCTAATAATGCAAAGATTTCTCACTCCGGTCGAAATGACAGCGCTTCCCAACTATCAACTCATAACTAAAAACTATCAACTACAAAAGATTTCTCACTCCGCTGACGCTCCGTATCGAAATGACACAAGTTCCTAACTATCAACTAAAAACTAATAACTCACAACTATAAAAGATTTCTCCCTCCGGTCGAAATGACACGCCCCCCAAATATCCACTCACAACTCAACATGCTTGATAGTTTTCCACCTTGCCTTTAACTTTTTGTTTGCTTTCCCTGTTTTTTTGATGGTGTGGGTGGAAAAAATAATGTATTTTTGTTCTTTCCTCTTATCATATACCGTCAAGTGATAACCGGAAGTTTTCGTCGGATGAATTTTACGAAACGTAATATCAACAGGTTTTTATTGCTGAAATTGCCTTCGGCATATTTTACCGGTATCAGGTTGGAAAGTCTATCGGACGAAACGGCGGTTACCCGTGTTACCCACCGGTGGATAAACGGGAATCCTTTCCGGTCGCTATATTTCGGTGTGCAAGCCATGGCTGCCGAAATCGCTACGGGTGTGTTGGTATTGCGCGAAATTCACCGCCACGGCAAGCCCGTTTCGATGTTGGTAACACGGCAGTCGGCGGTATTTGTCAAAAAAGCAAAAGGAACAGTGCGTTTTATCTGCCGGGAAGGAGGGAAAGTTCAACAAGCGGTAGCGGAAGCCCTGCATTCGGGAGAAGGACAAGTCATCATATTGCGGGCGTATGGAACGGATAGGGCGGGGGATACCGTGTCGGAGTTCGAATTCGAGTGGAGCATCAAATCCAAAACACCGTAATGATGAGCTTGCGCAATGACCTCATATCGCATTTTGAAAGAACCGATATAGTGGATAAAATAATCTATATCAACCTGTTTATCTATCTTATCAGTTTGTTTTTCTCCGGGTTCGTATTCGATTATTTTACCTTGCCTTCTGATTTTGCGTCCCTGCTTCACAAACCTTGGGTGCTGGTGACGTATTCATTTATTCACGGGAGTTTTGTACATATTTTTGTCAATTTGGTGATTTTGTACTATTTGGGGAGTTTGTTTCTCGATTTTTTCAAGCCTTCCCAATTTGTCACCTATTATTTGTCCGGAATTATTGCCGGCGGGTTGGGTTTCATATTGTTCTACCGTTTTGCCGGTGGTCACGGCACATTGGTCGGAGCATCAGCCGCCGTTACTGCCATCATGACGGGTATTGCCGTGAAAATTCCGCATTACGCCCTCAAATTACGGTTCGTGGGAAGTGTGGAAATATGGGTATTGACATTGATTTGGATAGGCATTAGCGTATTGGGATTGAGCGGCATCAATGCCGGTGGTGCGGTTGCACATTTGGGCGGAGCCCTGGCGGGTTTTGTCCTAACGTATTTCCTCCATGAAGGTGTCATATCCTTCCGGCGGAAAGAGGATGTCCCGGGCACTCCTTTTGTCGAAGTTTACCGCAACCCCCGTATGGAAAAGAAACAACGTGAATCAATCGATGAGATTAGAAAGGAACGCATCTTGAATGAAATATTGGAAAAAATCCATAAATCGGGTTATGATTCCCTTACGGGAAAGGAAAAAGAATTTCTCCTGCGGCTAAAAGATGACGATTGAATGAAAAGAAAAAAAAACATAGCGGATGGTATATTGAAATGGGTAACATACTTGTTTGTTATCCTGTTGTTGACAGCTCATGTGTTTTCATACTTTCAGCCGGAACGCCTCGGACGGCTGAATGTATATAGTTTGGCTACGCCGGTTCTGTTATTGATCAATGTGGGTTTGTTGCTCTATTGGATAGTGAGGATACACGGACTCACTCTGCTCCTTGCTGCGGTATTGCTGTTGAATTACGGATATATCGTCCGGTTTTACAAATTTTCCGGAAGGAAAATCATCAAAACGGGTGACTTGAAGGTGATGAGTTATAACGTCCGTATGTTCAACCGCTACGATTGGATTCCGCAGGATAGTATTGAGGATAAAATCCGAACTTTTATCAATCTGAAATCACCGGATATCGTATGTTTTCAAGAATATACCCGCAACCGGTTGTTCGACGGGGAATATCCGTACCGTATTGAAAAATTCGATACGAAATACACTACCTTCGGGCATGCTATTTTGTCGAAATTTCCCATTATCGACAGCGGGTCTTTCGATTTTGATAAGACGGCGAACAATATTCTTTGGGCGGACATTGCTTTGCCAGCCGATACCATAAGGGTATATGATGTCCACTTGGAATCTATCGGTATCAACCCGCAAAAAGAGAATTTCGGGCAGAAAGATGCCGGTCAATTGAATGCGCGTATCAGTAAGGCTTTCGAAGCCCAACAATATCAAGTGCTCCGGCTACTTGAACATAAGGATAAGAGTCCGTATCCGGTATTGATAGCCGGGGATTTTAACAACACCGCTTTCTCGTGGGCATACCGTAAGCTTTCCCGTGGGATGTACGATGCATTTTCCGAAGCGGGGAAGGGGTTCGGTAGGACTTTCGATTTTCCTTTTCCGCTCCGCATTGATTTTATCCTGCCGGAAAAGGGGTATTTTGAGGTGCGGCATTTCAAGACGTATAGAGTGAGGTATTCCGACCATTATCCCGTCATGGCGCGATTGAAAACCGGGGAAAAATAAAAAAAGAGCCGTGAAAGGCTCTCGATTTCCTCATTGATTCAGAGCCACTCATGGGACTCGAACCCACGACCTGCTCATTACGAGTGAGCTGCTCTACCAACTGAGCTAAAGCGGCATTTTGCGGAAGCAAAAATACAAATATTCTCTCATATCCTCAAAGTTTCTGCCGGATATATGTTCCGGTGTATGATTTTTTGATTGCCGTAAGGCCCTCGGGAGTTCCCTGATAGAGTAGATATCCTCCTTCTTTTCCACCTTCGGGTCCCAAATCGATGATATAATCAGCCGCTTTGATAAAATCGGTATGGTGTTCTATCACGATTACCGTATGACCGTTTTCTATCAAGGCATTGATTGCGGACAGCAGTTTTTTGATATCGTGCCAATGCAAGCCGGTGGTGGGCTCGTCGAACAAAAACAATACTTTATCCGTATGATGTGCTTTGGTCAGGAAAAAAGCCAACTTGACGCGTTGGGCTTCTCCTCCCGACAGTGTGGACGAGGACTGTCCGAGGTGGATATAACCCAAACCCACCTCTTGTAGCGGACGTAGCGCCTTGCTTATCTTTTCCTGTTTGTGGAGGTCGAAAAATTCAATGGCTTCATCCACGGTCATTTCCAATATTTCGTGGATGTTTTTTCCTTCGAATCTCACCTCCAGTATTTCTTTTTTGAAGCGTTTCCCGCCACATTCTTCACAGGTCAGGTGGATGTCTGCCATAAACTGCATTTCCACGGTGGTTTCGCCTTCGCCTTTACAGGTGTCGCATCTTCCGCCGTCCACGTTGAATGAAAAGAATCCCGGTGTATAACCGCGTAAGCGTGATAGTTTTTGTTTGGCGAACAGCTCGCGTATGTAGTCGTAGGCTTTGATGTATGTTACCGGATTGGAACGTGACGAACGTCCGATGGGATTCTGGTCCACAAATTCCACGCGTGCTATTTGTGACAAGGCTCCCGACAGGTTGGAGAATTGTCCGGCAGGTTTTCCGTATCCACCGGTGGCTTTCTGTACGGCGGGATAGAGGATGTCATTGACCAGGGTGCTTTTTCCGCTTCCCGAGACTCCGGTGACCACGGTCAGACAGTGAAGGGGGAAGTGTACTTCAATATTTTTCAGGTTGTGTTCGCGAGCGCCTTCCACCCGGATGAAATCTTTTGAGCTTCGTCGCAGGGTGGGGACGGGTATCCGGAGCTTACCGCTCAAATATTTACCGGTGTAGGAGTCCTCTTTCGATACCTGTTCCGGGGTGCCTTCGGCTGTAATTTGTCCCCCGCGGTTACCGGCTCCGGGTCCTAAATCGATGATATAATCGGCTTGTCTCATGATTTCTTCGTCGTGTTCTACCACTACGACAGTATTGCCCAAATCCCGTAGTTTTTTCAGTACGGAAATCAGCCGCCTGTTATCCCTCGGATGCAAACCGATGCTGGGCTCGTCGAGTATGTATAGAGCTCCTGTCAGGTTGCTTCCCAGGGAAGTGGCGAGGTTGATGCGTTGGGTTTCCCCACCCGATAAGGTGTTCATATTCCTGTTGAGCTCGAGATAACCCAAACCGACATCCAGAAGGAAATCCAACCGGTTTTTTATCTCGGTGAGCAACCGTCCGGCTATTTTCTCTTCTGTCCTGCCGGGTACGAACTCCTCGAAAAAAGTTTTTAATTCTACGACAGGCATATCCACCAGGTCGAAAATGCTCATTCCTCCTACTTTGACATATCCTGCTTCTTTGCGCAAGCGTTTTCCCCGGCATGAAGGACACAGTGTTTTTCCCCGGTACCGTGACAGGATGATGCGGTTTTGGATTTTGTAATTTTTTTCTTCCAATTTGTTGAAAAAATCCCGGATTCCCTCGAAGTCCGGTGTGCCGTTCCAGACCATCGCTTGTTGTTCGCCGGATAATTCGAACCAAGGTTTATGGATGGAAATACCGTACTTCCCGGCGTGTAAAAACAGTGCTTTTTTATACGAGTCGTATGCCGGTGTTTGCCAGGGAGCGATACAATTTTCGTACAGTGATAATGCGGTATTGGGGATGACGCGTGCGGGGTCGATGCCTATGGTTTTTCCATAGCCGTTACATTCGGGGCATGCACCGTAGGGGTTGTTGAAAGTAAACAGATGTTCGGAGGGTTCGACGAACTCCATTCCGTCTTTTTCGAACTTGCGGCTGAATTCTTTTGCGGTTTTTGATTCCAAATCGTGGACTTTACATAAGCCGTGCCCCTCGTGAAAGGCTAACTCGACAGCGTCGGCGATGCGGTGACGATAGTCTTCATCATCTTTTTTCCCCGTTACAATGCGTTGGATGACCAGTTCTACGGAGTCGTGCTTCAGGTCGCCGGGGTTCACTTCTTCGATACGCCATATTTTTCCTTTCGAGAGTATTCTGGAATACCCTTGTCCTGCGAATAATTGTAATTTTCCGGACAGGGATCCGTTTTGTAACGCAACAGGGGCGGTAAGTATCATCTTTTTACCTTCGGGAAATGAGAAAATATAATCCGAAACGGTGCTGACAGTGTCTTTTTGTACCGGTTCTCCTGAAATGGGGGAGTAGGTTTTTCCTATCCGGGCGAATAGCAATTTGATATAATCGTATATTTCGGTGGCGGTACCTACTGTCGAACGTGAATTTCCTATGCTTACTTTCTGTTCGATAGCGATAGCCGGTGAGATGCCTTTGATGTAGTCCACTTTGGGTTTGTCTAATTTTCCGAGGAATTGCCGTGCGTATGACGAGAGGCTTTCCACGTAGCGGCGTTGTCCTTCGGCAAACAGCGTGTCGAATGCCAGACTGGACTTTCCGGAGCCTGATAATCCTGTGATTACCACGAGTTTATATCGTGGAATAGCCACATCTATTCCTTTTAGGTTGTGGGTTCTGGCGTTCTTAATTAGGATATATTCCCTGGGATTGAGTTTATCTATTAGCATACCGGAAAAGAATGTGTCGCAAAGGTACGGTTTTGAAAAGAAATATTTGCCGGGTTCCGTGTGGATGATAATGCTTGCATGTACGAATGATAATTGTCTAATGTGTCGCTTTATTTCATGTATTTGAAAGTTTTCCGGGAGGTTCTATTTGTGTTCGTATGTATTTTCCGGCTTGTTGTTTTTGCATTGAGGTTTTTGGTATTTTATCAGGCTGTCAAACCGTTGCAACATCGCCTGCCGGAATCTGTTTTTTTTATGACATGACAGGCATCTTCCGGATGAGAGTAATTTCGTCCGGACCCTACCGGGGAGAGCCGACATATTGTTTCTGGTGGTCTTACCTCCGGACTTGTTCTCCGGGCTGGTCCAAGCGTCGGCAGGTAAGCTGTCTGACAAGAGTTCGAATTCCGGCTGAAAGTGCCATTTTCCGTGTTGAAATTCCAATTCTCCTGCACCGTATCCAAGTGTGGCGGGATTGAGATGGCAATCTTCACAGCTCCTGCTGTTTCTGGCAATGGTATGGGGTGAAGTGGGGGCAAAATACCGGTGAAGTCTTTTGCCGGAAAGGCTGTCTTTTTGTAGGTGTAATATCATTCCCGGAACAAATGTCCTGTACAGGGTATCTTTACCGGTAAGTTCCATTCCCAGCACGGGTGGCCGGGCGAGATACCTGCCTCCTTTTTCTTTCCAATATCCGCGTGTTACGCGTTTGTCCAGCAGGTCGTATCCCCGTGTATCCGGTTGTAGAGTGGTGTGGCAGTCGATACATTGGGGCGCCCAAGCTGTATGGCATGCCGGGCAGGAGAGTTTTCTATGGACGGGCGTCCGGCAGGAAGGTGAAATTTCCGGAACTGCGTGCTCTTTCTTGCTGGTTTTGGATAGCAGGATAAATATGCTGTCCCGTTTGATGAGATTATACAGGTAAGAATCGCCGGAGATGTTCCTTAAGAATGCCGCGGTGGTATCCCATGACTTGTACAATAAAAGGCGTTGGGAGTCCGGCGAAAGATGTGAAAAACTTCCTGTGGTCCGGTTGGTTTGTTCATGGCAGTCCTCACAAGTGATATGAACGGCTTGTTCTTGGTGTGCATATTTGTTGCCATCTCCCATTACATCATAACTTCCGTGGCAATCGATACATGATAGTCCCGCTTTGTGGTGTACATCTTCCGGCATTTTTCTGAAAAGACGTCCGTCGGCAAGTTTCCGGGTTACAGAGTCGTTGTATGAATGGTATTCGTTGCGGGGAATTTCGTGCCAGCCTTCGTAGTTGGTAGAGATTCTGCCGGAACGGCTGTGGCATCCGAAGCATTTTCCATCGTCAACTTCTGAGGAGAGGTAAGAACGTGAAGGGTTTTCAGGGTCGTATTGTAAATGGCACGCCAAACATCCTCCGCCGCGTGACAGGGGAGTAATGGGACCAGTTGTAGTCTTTTCCCCTCCGGTATGGCAGGAGGCACATTTGTCGCGCAAATGCTGTTCTGCCGCAGTCTTGTTTCCCAAATGATTGATATCGAACAGGCTATCGAGATTGTCATTTTCCCCGAACACATACTTATCTACACTGATGATGCCACTCATGGTATTCATCAGGCTGTTCCGGGTGCGTTTTATGATTTCAGGATGGCATTTTCCGCAGGTGTGTTCAGCATTGGAATAATTACCCGGAATGGTGATAAGTCCCCGGTGTGCCTGTTCTTTGTCGAAAGAATCCGGGTTGCCGGAATGACAGGAAATACAGGAAATACGGTTGACGCTGTGTGTATCACCGGCATGGGGTATAGGGCTATGGCAGGAGATGCAAGAAGTTGTCATGGCGGTATATCCGCCTGAATTACTTTTGTTTTGAAGCAGGTATAGAGTGGCGGGTAGTGATAGCAGGAGAAAAATCAATAATATGAACTTCTTTTTTTTCATGTTGTAATAATACAAAAAAACCGCTTTGTCCGCAGGACAAAGCGGTTTTGTTATTGAAAACGACAAATGTCATTTCTCATGAGAACGTTTAGCAACCCTCTTCTCCACCCGGTGAGGGAGCCAACTCTACTTTTTCCTCTTTTTTCTTTTCTACCAAGGGTTTTCCGGCTTTTTTCCAGGATTTGATACCGTGTTCCAGATTATAAATTTTGCTGTATCCGACGGCACCCAGAGCGAACATAGCCCGGGTAGAACGGTTTCCGGAACGGCAGTAGATAGCTACCGGTTTTGCATTGGTGATTTGTTTTTTGAAATCATCGATAAAATGACGGTTGTGTTTCCAGTCTATATTGATGGCACCGTCGATATGGGATTCGGCGAATTCTTCGGGTGTACGGCAATCCACCAGGGTTACTTCGCCAGATTTAATGAGTTTTTCGAACTCATCCACACCGACTTGATGAAATTCTCCGGCGAGGTTCCTTCCTTTGTAATCACCATTTTTCAGTTTTTCTTGAATGGCTTTGTTGGCGTCATTGTCAGTAGTTTCGATAGGCAGCCCGGCTTTTTTCCATGCTTTGATACCACCGGCGAGGTCATAAACCTTTTTGAATCCGAGGTTTTGCATGATATATGCGGCTTTGCCGGAACGGTTTGCCGAGCGGCAATAGATGGCTACCGGTTTTTCCTTATCGATTACATTGATATAATCAGGGAATGTTCTTTTTTTGTAGTTGATAAGAACAGCGCCTTTAAGGTGTCCTTCGGCGAATTCTTCGGGTGTACGAATATCGACAAGGGTGGCTTCGCCGAGGATTTTTTGGAATTCTTGCGGTTCCAATTTTACGATTTCACCCAATCCTTCGGGTGGTACGGGAGCTACGTAAGCCACTTCTTTTTTGGCGGCTTCGTCATGTCCGGCTCTTTTTTTGATGTCTCCTGCGTCTTTGCAGGCATTTATTCCGGTGAGGAACAGAGCCGTAAGAGCGATAGAAATTAATCTTTTCATAATAGTGGTTTTAGATAGTTAATTGATTCGTTTGTAAGCTTCTTCGGGTACGGGTACGGGTACGGAAACTCCGTTCAGTTCCCCGTTTTTCCCTTCTTTGTCTATGGTATTTTGTATTTCTTCGGTGTTCAGGTGCATCAGCTGTACGGGTTGCAGTCCGATTCTTTGTGAACCTTTTTTAATCAGGTAGCGTAAGAAAAATAACAACAATACCAACCATACGAGCATGACGATTTTTTGCCCGGTGGGATTATCGGTTATCAGTGAATACAGTTCCCGTTTGTCTGAAAAGTACCCCGGGCTTCCGTCGGCATGTGTTCCGAATAATACGGTGCTGTCGAGGAAATGCTTATGGGCTTTGTAGAACAGGGTGTATGGCAGATACCCTACGGCAAATCCGATAAAACCGACCAATGTATTCAGATATCCCATCCCGATACGCATATAGGAGCGGATTTCGCAACCTATGAGGGTTACCGCACCGAAACCGAGTGAAAGCCCCCCGAGGAAATTTCCTGCCGTAAGACCTTGTTTGACACCGGTTCCCAATTTCGGGGATACCCCGAAGAACGACCATGCTATCAACATAAAGGCTATCATGATTACCCATGTCGTCACCACTCCTATCATGGGAGCGTAACTGCGCATCAGGGTACGCGTGATACGGGGCACACCCATTTTGGCGTATTTTTCGTCGTTTTTGGTCATACTGGCGGACGTTTCGAGAGAGACGAGCGAACATTCCGTTCCGTATCCGCTTTTTGCCAATGCGAACCCTGCTACGATTCCTGACAATAAGGTGAGGACAACGAATATCCCGCTTCTATCGGCTACCGATTTGCCGAATGCAAGTAATTTTCCTCTACCGTTCAGGTGCATCATGCTTTCGCTACCCCCGAATGCTCCGTAAAGGGCTGCGATGAGAAAAATAACGGTAAATGACAAAGCAATCCAGAATACCGGATTCTTTTTCCAGTTGTATCCGGGCTTATAGGTGGCTTGTTCCCCTTTGTCGGCATTCACTACGTATTCCTTTGTCTCTTGGTGTTTGAAATAATTCGCAAGTCCGAGCTTTTCCATTACCCAAAAACCCAGTGCACCACCGACGAACATAAAGGCTACCGAACCGAAAGAGCGAATACCCATGAAAGGCATCCCACCCATCAGGTGTGTCAATGTACAACCACCTGCCAACCTGGTACCGTAGCTAAAAAATGCTCCGCCAATGAAAGACACTATCAGCGCTTTTTTAGAATAATGAGCCCATGCCCTTGTCTCTCCTTCGAAACGGGTCACCAACCATCCACCGATTATCATACCTACGATGGGCCATCCGATACCGGGAGTAAAAACCCCTCCTTCGGGTATGATTTGCCCGTTGGCATCCACGCCGTAATTGCCGTAGAGTTCCGTATAAAATCCGAACAGGTTGTTAATAAATACTTCGAGACTCCGGAACATCCTGCCCAAATCGGTTGTTACGCTGATATGCATAAGCCTGGGGGTCTTGCCGTGGCTGGCTTTATACTGCCAAATTCCCAGCATATAGATAATTTGAGCCAATGCGAACAAAATGCCTGCATACATGAATGACCATTGGCTGTTCAAAAGTTTTTTAAAGGATATTTTCATCTGTCGTTATTGTGTTATTGCCAATTCACCCCCCGCCCCGTACAGAGCGGGGAATGAAAAGAATTATGTAATTGGTTAATTAGAAGTCAATTGCAAACCGGATCAAATGCGCTCCGAGTTTACCTGTTGTGCTGTTGCCGTCATCCGTGATTACGTAGTTATACATGAACCGTGTGTGTGCCGTAGGATACCAATTCAGCGCAATGGCAATGTTGTTAATGGTTTCGGGAAGCCCTGCATTGTTGGTTACGGCAAGTACATCGTCGGATGCACCCATGGAGGAATAGCGAACGGCGAGTTCGAGAGCACCCAAGCCACCGTTATCCAGCGGATTGTTGGGTTTTACCCTGCCGAATCCCCCGTGTTTGTAAGGACGGTATTCGCCGGTGAGGAAATAGCTTCCGAATACGTAGAACGAACTCATTTGATAGTCGGCATTGAGGTCGTCGCCGGTATAACTTTGAACCTTGTATTCTCCTTGGACGGAAATGGGACCGAATGTGGTTCCCAGTTCGGCGCCTATCGCTGAACGTGCATCGGCTCCGTCAAATACGTAATGATACTTTGCTCCCATGTGGTTTTCAGGACGGAATTTAAGGTCTTTGTAAGGACGGCTGTCGAAATTAACACCTAAGTGTACTACTTGGTGTTTTTCTTTATCATTGATGACCGTGCCGGTCAAACGTCCTATGAAATTCATGCCGTCTTCGAGGTTGCTGTCTTTGAACCCTTCGCTGTGTTTTCCGTTGTTCGTCAATGCCAATTGCAATCCCATTTTGCCGTCGAGCAAGTGGAAATTGCTGTAATGGAAACCGGCTCCCCAACGGAAATTTTGCATGGAAGTAAGCATGGATCTCTCGAAGAAGGTAATGTACTTACTGCTGGTAGCCGTGTTCAATCCGGTGGGTTCCGCTACACTACCGAAGTAGAAGTTTCCGGCTTTACCGGCGGAATATTTGATATATACATCCCTGAAACCGATAGAAGCGTGAGCAAAACTCGTCTCTACCTTGTATTTAATATTCTTCGAAATGTTACCGGCAGCAGACAAATGTAAACGGCGGAACTCGTTGCCGTTGAACCATTCGTCGGCATTTTCATACTTCATGAACTCGAAATCGTATTGTATCCGGCCGTTTATCTTTACGGTAGGTTTGAAACGGTTAACTTTTTTCTCCGTATCTTGGGCTTGTCCGTAATAACCCGAAAATACGAATACTAATCCGAATAAGAAAAAGGTAATTTTTTTCATAATAATGAGTGTTTTTGTTACTGATTTTGCGAATTTACACAAAATGCCCCCAAAGCTTTGTATCAATTATTACAGTGTTGAAAAGTTTATAATTAGTGTAATAATTTGTAATAAACAGAAAGTCAAACATATAAAATTTACCACCCTTGTTTGATATGCGTATGTTTAAGTAAATTTTTAACAAATATTTAGCACTTTACGATTTTATCAATCCCCTGTAAAATCTCGGTTTGACAGATTTTTTGTATGGCTGTTTGATGCCCGGCGGGATGGTAAAGCCGGCGCTCCTGACCGCGTTTACCAAGGAGGTAATAGAATTGAGGAAAATGCAAAATGATGCCGGTATATCAACGGAAAATTATTATTTTTGTACTGGAAAACCAGCTGGTTTTTTATGACAATATGTTTTATCAACTGTAATTATAATGAACATTCAACCTTTTTCAAAAAGACATATCGGACCTTCGGAAACCGAACAAAAAGAAATGTTGGAAGCCTGCGGCGTCGAGTCGATTGACGAGCTGCTTTATCTCACCATTCCCGACGAAATCCGGTTAGATAAACCCCTGGATTTGCCTCCGGCAATGACAGAGTACGAACTGCTTCACCATCTCGGTGAATTGGAAAAGAAAAACCGTTTGTACAAGTCCTATATCGGGATGGGTTACTATCCGTCGATTATGCCTCCTGTGATTCAGCGCAATATCCTGGAAAATCCCGGCTGGTACACCGCTTATACGCCTTACCAAGCGGAAATTTCACAGGGCAGGCTGGAAGCCTTGTTGAATTACCAGACCATGATATCCGACCTGACCGGTATGGAACTCACCAATGCATCCCTGTTGGACGAGGCTACTTCGGCGGCAGAAGCCATGCTGATGCTTTTCAACACCCGTCCGCGTGAGCAAAAGAAAAAAGGTGTCAACCGTTTTTTCGTCAGCGATACGGTATTTCCACAAACCCTCGACGTGTTACGTACCCGTTCGAAACCGTTGGGTATCGAACTCGAAGTGGGGGCGCATACGGATTTTGAACCCGGCGATGCTTTTTTCGGGGCAATCGTCCAATATCCCGCCGCTACCGGAGCTGTCTATGAATACCGGGACTTTGCCCGGAAAATGGCGGAAAATGGCGTCCGCCTGGTAGTCGCTGCCGATTTACTTTCCCTTACTTTGCTCACCCCTCCGGGGGAATGGGGCGCCGAGGTAGTAGTAGGTAGTACACAGCGCTTCGGATTGCCGATGGGATATGGCGGTCCGCATTCGGGATACTTCTCCACCAAGGAATCGTACAAGAGGAACATTCCCGGACGCCTTATCGGTGTCACTCTCGATGCCGATGGAAATCCCGCACTGCGAATGGCATTGCAGACACGTGAACAGCATATAAAACGCGAACGGGCGACTTCGAATATCTGTACTTCGCAAGTATTGCTCGCTGTGCTTTCCGGTATGTACGGAGTCTATCACGGACCCGGAGGGCTGAAAGACATTGCCACACAAATCCACGGGTTTGCCGTACTGCTGGACAGAGCCTTGAAAGACAATGGCTTGCGGCAACTGAATGAACACTTTTTCGATACCCTGCTGGTAGAAGTGCCGGACAGTGACCGTATCCGGCATTTGGCTGAAAGCCGTAAGGTGAATTTTTATTATCCGGCGGACGGACTTGTAGGAATCTCACTTCACGAAAGAGTGCAATGGTCCGATATCGTGGAAATCGTGGAAATACTCACCGAAGCGGTAGGAACAAGTGCCAAGATACCGGAATCCCCGGTTGATACCGCCCGGCAAATACCGCCTTCGCTCCGGCGTAGCTCGGACTTCATGACACATGAAGTCTTTCACCGCTACCGTACCGAGACCGAAATGATGCGTTATATCAAGCGCTTGGAAAACAAAGACTTGTCTCTGACCCATTCGATGATTTCCTTGGGCTCGTGCACCATGAAACTCAATTCCGCCGCTTCCATGCTGGCATTGAGCCGTGAGGCATGGGCGGATATACATCCGTTCGTCCCTTTCGAACAGGCTGCCGGTTACCACGAAATGCTCGGCGGGTTGGAGAAAGCCCTGAACGAAATCACCGGATTTGCCGCTACCAGCTTACAACCCAATTCCGGAGCACAAGGGGAATACACCGGGCTGATGGTCATCCGGGCATATCATGAAGACAATGGAGAATCCGGTCGTGACGTCATATTAATTCCTGCTTCCGCTCACGGAACGAACCCTGCTTCGGCTGTTATGGCAGGTTTCAAAGTAGTGGTGGTGAATACAGATGATTCCGGCGAAATAGACGTTGCCGACCTGAAATCCAAATCGGAAGAATACCGCGACCGGTTGGCAGGCTTGATGGTCACTTATCCTTCTACCCACGGGGTATTTGAGAAAGCCATCGTGGAGATTAACGGCATTATCCACAAGTACGGAGGACTCGTCTATATGGACGGAGCGAACATGAATGCACAAGTGGGGCTGACCAGCCCGGCAAAAATAGGGGCGGATATATGCCACCTGAACTTGCATAAGACTTTCGGCATTCCCCACGGAGGCGGAGGACCGGGTGTGGGACCCGTCTGTTGTACGGAAGCTTTGGCGCCCTACTTGCCCGGACATTGTATGGTGGATATCGACAGGGGTAAGTCCATCACGGCGGTATCGGCAAGTCCCTGGGGGTCGGCTATGGTCACGCTGATTTCTTATGCCTATATCAAAATGCTCGGTGCGGAAGGCTTGACGGCGAGTTCTCAAATAGCCATCCTCAATGCCAATTACTTGAAAGCCCGCCTCGAACGGGATTACCACATTCTCTACAAGGGGGAGAAAGGATTTGTCGCCCATGAAATGATAGTGAATTTCCAGCCCTACAAGAAAAAAGGAGTGGAAGTCATAGACGTGGCAAAACGCCTGATGGACTACGGCTATCACGCTCCTACGGTGGCTTTCCCGGTACACGATACCTTGATGATAGAGCCTACCGAAAGCGAGAGCAAACGGGAGTTGGACCGCTTCATCGAGGTCATGTTGCAAATTAGAAAGGAAATAGATGCCCACTCTTTTACCGGCCATAATTCCGTACTGAAAAACGCCCCGCATACTGCCCGTATGGTAGCGGATGACAGTTGGAATTATCCCTATACCCGCGAAGAGGCGGCGTACCCGTTGGAATACCTCTATGAGGAGAAATTCTGGGTGCCCGTCAGAAGGGTGGATGACGCCTACGGCGACAGGCATTTGACTTGTACCTGCCCGCCGGTAGAAGAATACAAGGAATGATTTTTTGCAAATTAACATTGTTTTGTTATCTTTGCACTCCTGAAAAAACGGGCAATTAACTCAGTTGGTTCAGAGTGTCACCTTGACAGGGTGGAAGTCACTGGTTCGAATCCAGTATTGCCCACACCAATGCCGGTAACTGCCGGAATGCGGATTTTGACTTCGTCAAAATCCGCATTTTTATTACATTGATAAGCAACTACTTATGTGATGCTACCCGTTTTTTTCAAATTTCTTTAAGAAAAAATGTTTGTGTAATTGGCAAACTTGTTGCATATTTGCAACACCCAAGTAAAGATAAACACGCCTATAAGGAAAGTATTACTCTAACAATTTAGTGGTTATACATCAGCAATTGATAAGTGTAACGACTTATTAAATAAAGAGTAATATGCGTTTATCTAAAGTAAGCGATTCACAGTTGGTCAACAGATACATTCAAGGCGACGAACGTTCCTTGGAAGTTCTCATTCACAGGCATAAGTCAA
>CAZQPD010000180.1:0-3203 GCA_964595235.1 uncultured Polaribacter sp. | reverse complement strand
TTTTATCACACATACTTAACAAAACCGAATAATATTTATCATATACAAAAGACAAAAACATGAGTTACACAATAACCCAAACCATCATTCGTTTTCCCGATTTACGTTTTCAAGCCCGTGATGCTCATAAGTTGCGCGGATATTTCGGAAATTTGTTCAAAGAACATTCCCCGTTACTTCACAACCATTTCGAAGACGGCAGTTTACGGTATGCCTATCCGTTGGTGCAATACAAAATCATAGACGGTGTACCCATGCTGACCGGATTTGCCGAAGGTGCCGAGCTACTCACCGGATTATTCTTGTCTATTGAAACGTTGGATATCGACAATACAAAGTACCCGGTACGTTCTAAAAATATAGAAACCCGCATCATCACCCCCGGAGATTTCTCACAATTATCAGAATATCAATTCAAAACACTCTGGATGGCATTGAACCAAAAGAATTATCAACAATATAACACCACCGGGAACGGACAAGAGCGTCAATTATTTCTCAACAAAATTTTAATAAACAACATCTTGAGCTTTTACAAAGGAATAGGATATTTTGCCGGAGATACCATTATGGCAAAAGGACATTTTCAGAGAAAAAACACCCGGTTCAAAAACAAAAAAATGCTCGCTTTCGAAGGTACATTCGTCAGTAATGCATGGATACCAGACTATGCAGGAATAGGAAAATCCGTATCCCGTGGTTTCGGCACAGTAATAAGGATATAAACCTGTCTTTCATGCAACTATACATCAATACATACGGCGCCTACATACACGTCAAGGACCAAATGTTCGAAATACGTGTAAGCAAAGAAGGAAAAGAATCCAAACATTTGTTCTCCGCCAAAAAGATAGAATCTATATTCCTGTCCAAAGGAACTGCTTTGAGCAGTGATGCCGTAAAATTAGCCATCATGAACAATATCGATATCGTATTCATCGACTGGGACGGAAGACCATTGGGAAGGGTATGGCATAGCAAATTGGGCTCTACGTCACTGATACGCAAAAAACAACTCGAAGCAAGCCTGGGAAAAGAAGGACTCAAAGCTGTAAAAATCTGGATAACAGATAAAATAAATAATGAAGCGGAATATTTAAAAAAACTCAAAAAACACAGGACGCAACAGATTGATTATCTAAATGAAAAAATCGCCCGGTTGGAGGAATTATCCGGAAAAGTAGCGGAATTGGAAGCAAATGCCGTCAGCGATGTAGCCGAACAAATCAGAGGGCTGGAGGGAACAGCCGGGAGATTGTTCTACGAAGCATTAAGTCACTTACTACCGAAAGCATATCAATTCAACGGACGAAGCTCACGTCCTGCAAAAGACCCCTTCAACGCATTTCTCAATTACGCATTCGGAATGCTCTACGGAAAAGTGGAAAAGTCGTTGATACTGGCCGGATTAGACCCCTATTTGGGATACTTGCACCGCGACGATTACAATCAATTGAGCTTCGTATTCGATTTTATCGAGCCTTACCGGATCTTTGCTATCGATACGGTATTCAAGCTCTTTACGGCAAAAAAGGTGAACAAATCCCATACAGACGAAATCGCCAACGGCTACAGCCTGAATAAGAAAGGAAAAGAACTTCTGGTAGAATCCTACAACAAATACATGGATGGACAAAACATCCGCTACCGTGGTCGCAATCACACCCGTAGCCATATCATATTGGCAGATGCAAGACGGTATGCAAATGAATTGATAAAAAAAGAAAACAAACCGTTAAATATTGAAGAAATATGATAATCTGGGTATTATACGACATCAAGGAAAACAAGACGCGGAATCTGGTGGCAAAATTCTGCAAACAAGCAGGGTTGTACAGGGTACAATACTCCGTTTTCCTCGGCACACTCGACGAAAATGAGAAAGACACCCTACAACTCGAAATAGAAGAAGTGATAGATGAGGATACGGACTCCGTTTACATCTTTCCGATGAATAAGAGCGAATTGCGCCAATGTGCCTTGATAGGGCAAGCTTTCGATAAAGACATGATAACGGACGAAGTACGTCAATTATTTTTCTGACAATGACATTGACACCTTCACATATTATTGAGTACCTTTTCTGCCCCCGGTTCACATATTTCGAATATGTACTCGGGATACCCCAATATGAGGAAAAGAATTATAAAGTAATGAAAGGGAGGAATATACATGAGATAAAAGCCAAACAGAACATCGAATACCATCGCAAGCGGATAGGAGTCATCGACAAGAAAATAAACCAATACCTGACGAATGAATACCTTCGTGGGGAAATAGACGAAGTTCTGACCTTGAAAGACGGCACTATGGCACCGTTGGATTTTAAATTTGCCGAATACAAAGGCAGGATATTCAGGACATATAAAACACAATTGGCTTGTTATTCCATATTGATAGAAAACAATTTCGGGCGACGTGTAAACCGCGGATATCTCGTCTATATAAGGAGTAAAAATAAATTAATGGAAGTACCAATAGAAGAAAGGGACAAACACAAGGTGATAGAAGCAGCCAATTCGATATTAACCATTATTAATAAAAATATGTACCCGCCAGGTACGCGGGATAAGAAAAAATGTGTAAATTGCACCTATAAAAATGTATGTACCATGTAACAGGTTTTTCCGGGTACTAAATTATCAGACACCTTTAGTGGCAGATGGTATAACAGGCTGTAAATAAGGTAAAAATGAATAAGGAAGGATTCGGAAAAACCCATAAAACGAATAAAAAAGGGTCTTTGACATACAGAAAAAACACAAAATAATGATGGGGAAAAATAAGATAATCAACTAAAAACAAACATATTAAGGGGAGGTACGTGTTGCCCCCTGACTTCCAGCAAAATAAGGATTGAAACAATTAATTAGAAAAACCCCCCATAAGGGGGGTAAGATGTTGCCCCCTGACTTCCAGCAAAATAAGGATTGAAACCCGTTACGGAAAATTCCCACGATTGTCAAAACGGCAGTTGCCCCCTGACTTCCAGCAAAATAAGGATTGAAACTAATCCTTTACGGCTTGCACACGTGCAGCCGGCAAAGGTTGCCCCCTGACTTCCAGCAAAATAAGGATTGAAACCCAACATGCCAAAATAAGTTTGATTGAAAAACCTTGTTGCCCCCTGACTTCCAGCAAAATAAGGATTGAAACTCCTTTCCTTCACCTTCATTTCCGGATGAATTACCGGGTTGCCCCCT
>CAZQPD010000179.1:0-4720 GCA_964595235.1 uncultured Polaribacter sp. | reverse complement strand
TCTTTCTCCTCACCGGTATTTTATTATTGACCTCCTCAATTTCCGTAGCCCAAGAAAACCGCGGCAAGGTGGTTCATCCTACCGAAATAAAAACCCCGGTAGGATTCGCTATTACCCCGTCACTCAAGGACAAACCCGTGGTAACGAATTTTCTGCTCGCAGATAAAGAATTTATATTCAACAACCACAGGGATAGAAAAATAAACCCGGATATCACACCTCCCGATTTTTCACGTATGCCTGATGATCCCGGCAAACAAACCACGCCCGGAACGATTGCCTCACGGGCAACTATACAGGATTTTGCCGGGCAAAATTCCGGCAGCTATCCTCCAGATTGTAACGGAACCGTCAATGCCGGCTACTACTTTCAAGTTGTCAATACCACCTATGCCATCTTCGACAAATCCAGCGGCGCCATATTAGCGGGACCCTCGAACTTAAATACCATTTTTGATAATTCCCTACCTGGAACAGATTGTAACAATGGTGACCCGATCGTACTGTGGGACGAGCAGGCAAACAAATGGTTCTATGCAGAATTCTCCGTGTGCAATCCTAATGATTATATGCTCATAGCCGTATCTCAAACCCCTGACCCTACCGGAGCGTGGTGGTCGTGGAGTTTCGATGTGGATGATATGCCGGATTATATGAAATTCGGCATTTGGCAGGACGGCTACTATATGGCTACCAATACAGGCAGTGGAAACGATGTCTATGTATTCGAGCGTAGCAAAATGATAACCGGAGACCCTAATCCTCAAATGATAGGTTTTGATAATCCCGATAGACCAAGTACATTCGATGGTTTTCATTGTATCCTGCCTTTTGACAACGACGGCGCTTGGGCACCGGCAGGCTCTCCCGGACAATTTATCACCATCGCCGATGACGGACAAAGCAACCCCGCAGATGCCCTCTATATCTATGAACTGAATGCCGACTGGACTACGCCGTCCAATTCCACTTTCTCACGTACACAAGTGTTGAATGTCAATCCCTTTTCGGGAAATTTCAACAGCAGTTGGGAAAACATTCCTCAGCCCGGAGTCTCACAAAAATTAGACGGCTTATCCACGATATTGATGTACCGCGCCCAATATAGAAACTTCGGTGGTGATGAACGTCTGGTCATCGCTCATACCATAGCCGAATCGTCCTCCGAAGCGGCTTTGCGCTGGTATGAATTACAACGTACCGGTGCAGGCAACTGGTCTATCCGCCAACAGAGTACATACAATCCCGATAATGTCAGCCGGTGGAATATGAGTATCGCCATGAACGGTAACAAAGAAATTGGAATCGGTTATTCGGTCGGGAACTCTTCCGTTTTTCCGGGAATCCGGTATGCGGGTCAATCTGTAGCCGCCAATGCTGCCGCAAATAATACTTTGGATGTAGCAGAAACAGTGATTTGGGATGGTGCACATTCACAAGACGGTATCGAGCGCTGGGGGGATTATTCCAACATATCCGTGGACCCATCCGACGATCATACGTTCTGGTACACCAACGAATATATGGGTAGCAGCACCCACGGCACACGTATCGTTTCTTTCCAACTATCGGCTGCCAATTCCCCGCCCGTAGCAGACTTCTCCGCCGATAATACCAATCCGACTACTTCCCAAACGGTTACTTTCACCGATACTTCTTCGAACTCCCCTACTTCGTGGTCGTGGTCATTCAGCCCGAATACCGTTACTTATGTCAACGGAACTTCATCCACCTCCCAAAATCCACAAGTGGTATTCGACTCGGAAGGACTCTACACCGTAACCCTGACGGCTACCAATGCTTACGGAAGCGACGATGAAGTAAAAACGGATTATATCAACGTAAGCAATTCATGCAGCTATTGCGAATCTACCGGAACTATGGTTTATAATACCAGTACCACCCGAGTGATATTCAACACTTTGGATAATGCCACGGCAAAACCTGCAGGATATAACGATTACACTGCCATGAGTACCGACTTGATGGTGTCCGGCACATATGATTTGACAGTTCAGGTCAATACCGACGGAAATTATACCGTACGAACTACGGTTTGGATAGATTGGAACCAAGATTGTGATTTTGACGATACCGGAGAGAGCTACGACCTGGGTTCAGCCACCAATGTTACCGATGGAGCCACTGACGGTTCTCCGCTGGGTATTACCGTACCTGCAAACGCCACCCCCGGAACGACCCGGATGCGGGTTTCTACAAAATATATCTCAAATCCTACCGCATGTGAAATGGACTTTGACGGGGAAGTGGAAGACTATACCTTAAATATCATTGCCGGAACAACATGTGCAGACCCTTCTAACCTTTCGGCAACCAACGAAACGACAACCGGCGCCGACCTGTCTTGGACCGAGAACGGCAGCGCCACCACTTGGGACTTGGAAATAGGATTACAAGGGTTCAGCCCGACCGGTACCCCGACAGACAGCGGTGTCACTTCCAATCCATATACATGGACGGGTGGAAGCGCTTCCACCTCTTATGATTTCTACGTACGGGCGGACTGCGGCGGTTCTACGAGCAGCTGGGTGGGACCTTACACCTTCACTACCGCCGGATGTACCTATTGTAATTCATCTTATAGCAATACAACCGATGATTGGATAAGCAATGTAACCCTAAACACCATTGATAACGACAGCGGATCCGCCGGTTATGAAGATTTTACCTCTCTTTCTACTGATTTGGAAACCGGACAAACTTATACGGCAAGTGTGGACGTTACGGTGAATGGTAATTGGACACAACAGGTTTGGTTATGGATAGACTGGAACCAAGATTGTGATTTCGACGATACAGGAGAGGGTTATGACCTGGGTAATACTAACGGTTCAACGGGGACACATACATTAACCCTCAACATAACCGTTCCGGGAACGGCAACTTTAGGCGGTACCCGGATGAGAGTGATGGAGAAATATGGTTCGGATCCATCTGATGCTTGTACATCCGGAAGTTATGGAGAAACCGAAGATTATTCCTTAAATATCATTGCCGGGACGGGATGTGCCGATCCTTCCGGATTGTCAGCAGGGAACATATCTTTCGAGGGTGCCGATTTATCCTGGACCGAGAACGGCAGTGCCACCACTTGGGACTTGGAAATAGGATTACAAGGATTCAGCCCGACCGGTACCCCGACGGACAGCGGTGTCACTTCCAATCCATATACTTGGACGGGCGGAAGCGCTTCCACCTCTTATGATTTCTACGTACGGGCGGACTGCGGCGGTTCTACGAGCAGCTGGGTGGGACCTTATACTTTTACTACTGATTGCGACCCTGTTCTATTGGATGTAGAGCCCAATTTGTACGAAGAGGGTTTTGAGAACTCCAGTGCATACAGGGATTGCTGGTCGTTTATATACGAAGACGGCTCGGCAGATTGGACATACGACTCCGGCTCATCAGGGGGAAATATCGACAGCGCTTACGAAGGAACCCTCAATGCGCGGTTTGTCAGCTCCGGTCCTTCGGGTGCCGGTTCGCCGGTAACCAAACTCGTATCACCTCCTTTCGACATTTCCGGTATTTCAAAAATCCAAATGGATTTTTGGTACGGTCAAGAAACATGGGATGACGACCAAAACGAACTCAAAGTATATTACAAATCATATCCTTCGGGTACTTGGACATTGCTGCGTCATTATACGGACAATATAGATGCGTGGACATACGAAGCGTTGGAAATTCCTTATCCCGGAACGGGGCAATACATTCAAATTGCCTTCGAAGGAATTAACAATTGGGGAAGGGCGAATGTCATCGATAATTTCAGAATCGGGGAATTTACCTGCGACGGTAATATTACCCGCTGGGACGGAAGTACCTGGGATAACGGCTCACCAACCAATACGGATATCGCTATTCTCAATGGGGATTACAATATCTCAACACCCGTGGTAGCTTGTAATTTATTCATCAATTCCCAATCCGCTACCGAAATAGAAGGAGGGGCATCGGTAACCCTGGCTCATGATTTGACCAATGAGGGCAGTCTGTTTATTTCCAATACCGCTTCTCTCGTACAAACCGCCAATGATGCCACGGTAAACGGTGGAGGGGATTATACGGTAGAAATCATCACTACCGAGTACAATGAATACGACTATACCTATTTTTCGTCTCCCATGACTTCGGCTACCATTGAAGATGCCTTGGTCAATTCGGGAGGAAGTCCGGCGAATTATATTTTCTCTTTGAATACAACCACTTTCAACGATTCCGACAACGACACTTTTGACGATGAGGGTGATGACTGGCAGAACGCCAGTGGCACGATGGAACCGGGTAAAGGCTATGCCGCTATAGGGGCAGGTGCCGATTTTCCCTTTGATCCGGACAATCTCGACCCTCCGGCTCAAGAAACCGTTTGGTTTGACGGCACGGTGAATGCCGGGGATATCTCTCTTACGGTGTTCTACGATAATGATTTTAGCGATAGTTTCAACAACGAAAATCTGATAGGTAACCCCTACCCGTCGGCATTGGATCTGGAAAAATTCCAAGCGGAAAATTCATCTGTTCTTACAGGAACATTCCATTTCTGGACACACGATACCCCCATCAGTGATGGGAATCCGGGACCCGATGCGTACAATTTTACCAATGACGATTATGCCGTGGGAACCACCGACGGTACGCCGGGAAGTTTTATTTCCGTAGCTTCGAGCAGTGGCACGAATTGTTCGAAGGATGT
>CAZQPD010000178.1:0-8916 GCA_964595235.1 uncultured Polaribacter sp. | reverse complement strand
CGAAATTTTATGTTCTCGATATGTTCCCATATCCTTCGGGTGCGGGTTTACATGTGGGACATCCGCTCGGTTATATCGCCTCCGATATCTACGCCCGGTACATGCGGCACAAGGGCTATAACGTTCTACATCCCATGGGATACGATTCATTCGGACTACCCGCCGAACAATACGCCATAGAAACCGGACAGCACCCTGCTGTCACTACCAAGCGGAATATCGACACCTACCGCCGGCAGATGGACCAAATCGGTTTTTCATTCGATTGGAGCCGGGAAATACGCACTTCCGACCCCGCGTATTTCAAACACACCCAATGGATTTTCTTACAACTGTTCCACTCGTACTACGACTTGACACAAGACAAAGCCCTTCCGGTTTCCCGGTTAGTAGAAGCTTTTGAAAAAGAAGGAAACAAAAACATTTCTGCCGTTTGCGATAGCGATACTCCGGCATTCGACGCCAAAATGTGGAAATCCTTCGACGAAAAACAAAAGCAGGAAATCCTCATGCATTACCGCCTGACCTACCTCGCCGATACCATGGTCAATTGGTGTCCCGCTCTCGGTACCGTTTTGGCAAACGACGAGGTAATAAACGGGCGTTCGGAACGCGGTAACCACCCCGTGATACAAAAGAAAATGAAACAGTGGATGATGCGTATCAGCGCTTATGCCGACAGGCTTCTGGCGGATTTGGACCTTTTGGATTGGCCCGGGAACATCAAGGAAATTCAAAGGAACTGGATAGGCAAATCCCGGGGTGCAAGTATCGTTTTCCCCATACAGGATACAGCAGAGAAAATCGAAGTTTTTACCACCCGTCCCGACACCTTGTTCGGAGTAACTTTTATGGTACTGGCTCCCGAACACGAAATCATCGACCGCATCACCGATCCGGCTTACCGGGAACAAGTGGAAGCGTACCGCCGGCAAGCCGCCCACAAAACCGAACGTGAACGCCAGGCGGACACCAAAAACAAAACCGGACAATTTACCGGGGCTTATTGTCTGCACCCCTTTACCGGGGACCCCATACCTGTATGGATAAGCGATTACGTATTAGCCGGGTATGGCACGGGAGCCATTATGGCGGTACCTGCCGGTGACCAAAGGGATTATGACTTTGCCGTGCAAATGGGCATCCCCATCGTCAACATTTTCGAAGGACATGACATCGGAACCGGCGCCAACGAAAACAAAGAAGCCGTATTGACCCATTCGGATTTCCTCGACGGGCTGAAAGCCGGCGAAGCCATCGATAAAATGATACAAGCTCTGGAAGAAAAAGGAATAGGCAAAGCACGGACGAATTACCGCCTGCGCGATGCCGTTTTCAGCAGGCAACGCTATTGGGGAGAACCCTTCCCGGTATATTACAAACAAGGCATACCCTACCCCATCGACGAAACCTTTCTGCCCCTGACATTACCCGAGGTCAAAGAGTACAAACCCACCGAAGACGGGAAACCCCCTCTGGGAAATGCCGGACATTGGGCTTGGGATGCGCGGAACAACAAAGTGGTTTCAAACGATCTCATTTCCGATGCAGATGAAATATACCCCCTGGAACTGAATACCATGCCCGGTTGGGCGGGTAGCTCGTGGTATTTCAACCGGTATATGGACCCGCACAACGATGCCGAGTTTGCCTCGCAGGAAGCACTCGAATATTGGAAACAAGTCGATTTGTATATCGGAGGAAGCGAACACGCCACCGGACACTTACTCTATTCCCGTTTTTGGCAAAAATTCCTGTACGACAGAGGCTATGTCCCGGTACCGGAATATTCCGTCAAATTGATTAACCAGGGGATGATTCTGGGTACCAGCGCCTTCGTGCACCGCCTTGCCGGCAGCGCCGGCACCTTCGTTTCGGCGGATATAGCCGGGGATTACGATACACACAAGATACACGTTCCCGTATCCATGGTCAACCTTTCGGACGAATTGGACACGGAAGCCTTCGGCAAATGGCGTGATGAGTACCGCTCGGCTACGTTTATCACCAATGCGGACGGAAAAGTAAAAGTGAGCCGCGAAGTGGAAAAAATGTCCAAATCAAAATACAACGTGGTCAATCCCGACGATATCTGTGAAGAATACGGAGCCGATACCTTGCGTATGTACGAAATGTTCCTCGGACCCATTGACCAAGCCAAACCCTGGAATACAGCAGGTATAACCGGCGTGTATAATTTCTTGAAAAAACTGTGGAAACTCTACCACCAAGGCTCCGGAGGTCAATTTCTGATGGAAGATACCCCGGCATCAAAAGAATGCCTGAAAACCCTGCACCGTACCATAAAAAAACTGCGCGACGATATTGAACAATTCTCTTTCAACACGGGAGTATCCGCCCTGATGATAGCGGTAAACGAATGGACTTCGTCCAAATGCCGGTCCCGGGAAATACTCGAACCGCTTATCGTGCTGATAGAACCTTATGCCCCTCATATTGCCGAAGAGTTGTGGTACAAGGCGGGACACCGTGACTCCGTATCGCGGGAACCCTATCCGGAATACGACGAAAAATATTTGATAGAACAGACCAAAACCTATCCCATATCATTCAATGGCAAGGTGCGCTTTACCCTCGAACTACCCTTGGATATGAGTAAAGATGATATTGAAAAAACGGTCATGGCACACGAGCGTACCCGCAAACAATTGCAAGGACGTACGCCCAAAAAAATCATCGTGGTACCCGGACGTATCGTAAATATCGTGGGATAAACGGCGGTTGGTATTATCAATAACAATTATTTGCTTTGCAAATAAAAATCCGCAAACACAAGCGCTGTTACGGCTTCCACTACGGGGACGGCACGGGGCACGACACAGGGGTCATGACGTCCCCTGTTTTTTAATATAATTTTATTTCCTTGTATATCAATGCTTTCTTGCTCTTTTTTTATGGTGGAAACAGGCTTGAAGCCTACCCTGAAGTAAATATCCATCCCATTGCTGATACCTCCGAGTATGCCGCCTGCCATATTGGTACGGGTGGTACCACCGGGCAATAAGACGTCATTGTGTTCCGAGCCTTTCATGGATGCGGCACAAAATCCGGTGCCGTATTCGAAAGCTTTGACTGCGGGAATGGAGAAGATGCCCTTGGCGAGTTGTGCCTGGAGTTTGTTGAATACGGGTTCTCCCCAACCGGGAGGTACCCCCCGTACCACGCAGGTTATTTTTCCACCGATGCTGTCGCCCTGCCGGGAAATATCATCGAGTAAAGCTTCCATCTTTGCCGAAGTTTCCGGATGCGGGCAGCGAACGGGACTATCGTCTATCTTGGAAAAATCCGTTTCCTGGTACGGAATATTTATGGTGATATCCCCGATGGTACTGGTAAATGCGTGTATTTCCACTTGAGGGATCATTTGCCGGGCTATGGCACCTGCTACCACCCAATTTGCCGTTTCGCGGGCAGAAGAACGTCCGCCGCCCCGGTAATCCCGGTGCCCGTATTTTTTATAATAAGTATAATCGGCATGTCCGGGTCGAAACGCTTCTTTCAGATAGTCATAATCACCTGATTTGGCATCCTTATTTTCAATTTGAAATCCAATGGGCATACCGGTGGTACGACCTTCGAATAATCCCGAAAGAATACGTACAAGATCCGTTTCCTTTCGTGGGGAAACGTGCTTGGAACTACCGGGCCGCCGCCTGTCCAATTGCCGTTGGATAGCTGCGGTATCCAATTCGATACCGGCGGGGACTCCGTCCAATATCCCGCCAATGATCGCACCGTGGGATTCCCCGAAGGTGGTCAGAACGAGACGGTATCCGAAACTATTGTGTGCCATATTGCAAAATTACACAAATCCCGTTACCGGAAACACTACTTGCCGGACTTACCGTTTGCACGTACCGGTATCTGCATTTCGCGGCAGCGGGTCTATTAAATATTTTGTTACCTTTGTGTGCTCACCGGAAACTGTCGAATCATGGAATATTTAGAATTTGAACTCCCCATAAAAGACTTGGAAGAGCAGTTGGAAAAATGCCTTAGCATTGGCGAAGAAAGCGGAATAGATATTTCGGACACCTGTAAAAAACTGGAAAAAAAACTGGAAGAAACACGCAAGGAGATTTTCTCCAACCTCACCCCTTGGCAGAAAGTCCAATTGGCACGGCACCCTTCCCGTCCCTATACACTCGACTACATCCGCAATATCACCCAGGACGTTTTCATGGAGCTTCACGGCGACCGCCACGTAGCCGACGATAAAGCCATGGTAGGCGGATTGGGTAAAATCGGTGACCAAAGCTATATGTTCATCGGCACTCAAAAAGGGCATAATACCAAAATGCGGCAATACAGGAATTTCGGAATGGCTAATCCGGAAGGCTACCGGAAAGCGCTCCGGTTGATGAAAATGGCGGAAAAATTCGGAATTCCGGTGGTCACATTCATCGACACCCCGGGAGCCTACCCGGGTATGGAAGCCGAAGAACGCGGACAAGGGGAAGCCATAGCGAGAAACCTGCTGGAAATGTCCCGTCTGAAAGTTCCACTCATCTCAATTATTATCGGCGAAGGAGCCTCTGGCGGAGCTTTGGGAATAGGCATGGGGGATAAGGTGTTCATGATGGAATACACCTGGTATTCGGTTATTTCACCAGAATCATGCTCATCGATTCTCTGGCGTAGCTGGGACTACAAAGAGAAAGCAGCCGAAGCACTCAAACTCACCGCCGACGACGCATTGAAACTAAAAATCATCGACGGTATCATCAAAGAACCCCTCGGCGGAGCACATACCAACCGGGTCAAAGCTTATGAAGACGTCAAAAAAATCATCGTCAAGACGTATAACTCACTCAAAAAAATCTCCCCGGAAAAACTCGTGGAAAAAAGAATGAAAAAATACCGGAAAATGGGCGTAACGGGATAATCAACAACTTCACCGGACGGATAATATTCCCGTTCCATTCATCCCGGAAACCTTTTGTCGCTAACTCCTGTCAAACAACCAATTGCCCGGAAATGAAAAACCAACTGGACAAAGTAAAAGAATTTCACCGCCTGTACAAACTCAATATTTCTACCGCTCCTACGGTCGATCTGCCGCCGGATATACCCGTATTGAGGCATAAACTGATGGCAGAAGAAAACGACGAGTACCTCGAAGCCGCCAAAAAAGGCAACCTGGCCGAAGTAGCGGATGCATTGGGTGACATGCTCTACATCCTGTGCGGAACGATACTCGAACACGGATTGCAGGATAAAATCGAAGAAGTTTTCGCAGAGATTCACAGAAGTAATTTGAGTAAGCTCGACCGGAACGGACAACCCCTATACCGGGAAGACGGTAAAGTAATCAAAGGTCCCGGATATTTCAAGCCCGCAATCGAACGGATATTGAACGGATAAACGGTATTGTTTTTGCCGGATACACAGGGTACCCGGAACAAGTAAATCACTATGCAAGAACGAGAGGAACAAGTCGTATTGGTAAACGAAAAAGACGAACAAACCGGATTAGCCGGAAAGACAGAAGCCCATGCCAAAGGGTTGCTACACAGGGCTTTTTCGGTATTCGTTTTCAACGAACGCGGGGAGTTGTTGTTACAACAAAGAGCTGCACACAAATACCATTCCCCCCTACAATGGGCGAATACTTGTTGTAGTCATCCGCGTGAGGGTGAAGACCTCATCGATGCGGGAAAAAGACGCCTGAAAGAGGAGATGGGGTTTTCCTGTGAACTGGAAAAAAAATTCCATTTTATCTATAAAGCAAGCTTCGACAACGGACTGATAGAACACGAGCTCGACCACGTATTGGTAGGATATGCCTCTGTCCGGCCTGACATCAATCCCGACGAAGTTCACGACTTCAAATGGATGCCTCTCGACGAAGTGGTCAAGGACATCGAAGTCCGCCCCGAAGTATATACCCCGTGGTTCAAGATTATATTAAAAGAGTATCTCGAATCGTTATCTTGATAAAAAAATCCGGAAAAACGATGAGAAAAAGTCTGTTTATCGCCCTGGTCATCATCACCGGTATGGCTGCTGCTACCGCCCAGGATACCATCAACCGCTACGACGAAGCGGGCAGGCGCCACGGATTGTGGATAAAAAAATACTCCAACGGTAACATCCGCTACCGGGGGACTTTCTCGCATGGAAAGGAAACGGGTAAATTTTTTTTCTATTCCCCGTCGAACCCCGACCATCCTTCTGCCGTCAAAGACTACACCGCCGGTGACGGACGGGTGAAAGTATCCTTTTACCGCGATGACGGCACGCTCGAAAGCGAAGGTTTTTTCATAGGAAAAAAACGCACAGGCACTTGGAAGTACTATTTTAAAGACGGGAAAACGTTGCTCTCGACCGAAGAGTACCGGGACGGCAAACGCAACGGCGTGTCATACACCTATTATGTAAACGGAAAAACGGCAAAAGAAGCCCACTACAAAGACGGAAAATTACACGGAACGGTGAAAATGTACAGCCGGGACGGTGTGTTACTCGAACTAATGACATACCGGGACGGAATAGCCGAAGGACCTGCCGAAATCTATGATGAAAACGGAAACCTCTACGCCAAGGGGCAATATTCCGCCGGGTTGAAAACAGGGGAATGGGAATTTCATATAGACGGGAAAGTCATACGCACCACCCATCCGGAATGGATTCACAGAAAAGATTAGAGCTTTTCCCTCCGGGAAATGATTTTCTATCGTACTTTTGTTCCATGCTTTTCAAACTGCACTCGGATTTCGAACCCACCGGCGACCAACCGCAGGCGATAGACCAGTTGACACGCGGTATCGAACAAGGGGAAAAATACCAAACCCTGCTGGGCGTTACCGGCTCGGGGAAAACTTTTACCATAGCCAATGTCATCGAGCGCGTACAACGTCCCACCCTGGTGCTGGCACACAACAAAACATTGGCGGCGCAACTCTTTCAAGAGTTCAAAAGTTTTTTCCCGGAAAATGCCGTGGAATATTTCGTTTCTTATTACGATTATTACCAGCCCGAAGCCTACATCCCGAGCACCAATACTTATATAGAAAAGGATTTGTCTATCAACGAGGAAATAGAAAAACTGCGTATCAGCACCACTTCCTCACTGCTATCCGGCAGGCGCGATATCATCGTAGTGGCATCGGTATCCTGCATTTACGGTATCGGTAATCCGGTAGAGTTCAAGAAAAACCGCGTGGAACTGAAAACCGGTCAAAAAATATCCGTTACCAAATTGCTCAATTTCCTGGTCAACGGCTTGTATTCCCGCACAGAAAACGACATCAGGGCGGGGACGTTCAGGGTACGGGGCGATACGGTTACGGTATTTCCCGCCTACGGGGAAGATGCGTACCGTATTCATTTTTTCGGAGATGAAATCGAAGAAATAGACCGCTATGACATCGTTCATAACAAACGCCTGGAACTACTCGAAGAACTGACTTTGTATCCCGCCAACCTGTTTGTTACATCCCCCGACCTGCTACACCACGCCGTCCGGATGATACAAGACGATCTGGTACTACAAGTGGAAAAATTCAAAGAACAAGGCAAGCACCTGGAAGCCAAACGCCTGAAAGAACGCACCGAGTTCGACCTCGAAATGATTAAGGAACTCGGCTATTGCAGCGGGATAGAAAACTATTCCCGGTACCTCGACGGACGTCCGGAAGGAAGCCGCCCGTTCTGCTTACTCGACTATTTTCCGGATGACTATCTGATGGTAGTCGATGAGAGCCATGTGACCATTCCGCAGGTGCACGCCATGTACGGTGGAGACCGTTCGAGAAAAGAAAGGCTGGTGGAATACGGATTCCGGCTGCCTTCGGCATTGGATAACCGCCCTTTGACTTTCGGTGAGTTCGAAAGCCTGCAAAACCAGGTGATATACGTCAGTGCCACTCCTGCCGGTTATGAATTGGAGAAATCGGGGGGCGCATATGTCGAGCAAATCATCCGCCCTACCGGATTGTTGGATCCCGAGATAGAAGTGCGCCCCACGGCTAATCAAATAGACGACCTGCTCGAAGAAATCCGTATCCGTGTGGAAAAAAACGAAAGGGTACTGGTCACCACCCTGACCAAAAGAATGGCGGAAGAACTGACCAAATACCTGATGCGTATTGAAGTGAGGACCCGCTATATACATTCGGATGTCGATACACTCGAACGGGTGGAAATCATGAGTGATTTGCGCAAGGGGTTGTTCGACGTATTGGTCGGTGTAAACTTGCTTCGCGAGGGGTTGGACCTGCCCGAAGTATCCCTGGTAGCCATACTCGATGCCGACAAAGAGGGCTTCCTTCGCAGTCACCGCTCATTGACACAAACCGTCGGCAGGGCTGCGAGGCATATTCACGGGAAAGCCATTTTCTATGCCGATACGGTCACGGCGAGCATGCAGAAAACCATCGATGAGACGAACTACCGGCGGAACAAACAAATCGCATACAATACCCGCCATGGTATCAGCCCCAAACAAATCGTAAAAAGCGTGGAAAACGTCCTTTCCCGGAGTCCCGTCAGTTCGTTTCATTACGATCCCATTTTACAATCGGTGGCAGAACAACAGGAAGTGTATTTGAGCGCCAGCCAAATACACGACAAAATCAAAGAAGCACGGAAGAATATGGAAACCGCCGCATCGAATCTCGACTTTATCGAAGCCGCCCGGTGGCGGGATGAAATTGACCGGCTGAAAAAAATGTTGAAAGAAGAAGGGTAAGCTTGTTTAGGGTCTGCTGAAAAAACTTTTTTAGTTGATAGTTAGGGCGACGCTGTCATTTCGACCGGAGGGAGAAATCTTATGCTAACCACCAAGAAACGGTGTAGGCACAAATGACGTTCGTCCGGAATGACAGGCTCCTTCACCGCTCTGCCGGTATGATTTTCAGCAACTCCTACATATGAAAAATTTGTACATTTGCT
>CAZQPD010000177.1:0-3822 GCA_964595235.1 uncultured Polaribacter sp. | reverse complement strand
GAAATCTTTGCATAACTTGGAAAGATTCCTCGTCGCTCCTTACGTCGCTCTGTCGGAATGACAGGCTCGTGTCATTTCGACCGGAGGGAGAAATCTTTTTCTAACCACCAAGAACACAGCGTAGGCACAAAGGACGTTTGTAGAGACGCCCAATTTGGGCGTCTCTACAACGTCGTTCGTACGGAATGGCAGGGCGGCTTGTTTCCCGTTAGAGCGGAAATATTATGAAATAGAAAAATTAATTGTAGGCATTTCTGTAATTTTTTGTAAGCCCGTATGAACCTTCGGAATGCGGCTGAAAGTTATTTTTTTACCTTATTTTTGAACCCGAAAATCAGGAAAAATGAAAGATTTATTGGTAGTCGAAAATATTTCGAAAAAATTCGGTGAACATACGGCGTTGAATCGAGTGGATTTACATGTTCCGGAAGGCAGTATTTACGGTCTGTTAGGTCCCAACGGAGCGGGGAAAACCACCTTGCTCCGCATTATCAACCAGATATTATTACCCGATTCGGGACGTATTTTGCTCGACGGGCGGGAACTGACCCCGGAAGACGTCGCGCAGATTGGCTATTTGCCCGAGGAACGAGGGCTGTACAAAAACATGAAGGTCGGCGAACAGGCTTTGTATCTCGCCCGGCTCAAAGGGATGGACAAACGGGAAGCCGTGAGCAGGCTGAAAGACTGGTTCGACAAATTCGAAATCACCGGCTGGTGGGATAAGAAAATCCACGAGTTGTCCAAAGGGATGGCGCAGAAGGTGCAGTTTATCGTTACGGTATTACACCGTCCGAAGTTGTTGATATTCGACGAACCTTTCAGCGGATTCGACCCGCTCAATGCACAGCTCATCAAAGATGAGATCCTGCAATTGCGCGACGAAGGAGCGACCATTATTTTCTCTACCCACCGTATGGAATCGGTAGAAGAATTGTGTGAATATATCAGCCTGATAAACAAGTCGGAGAAAGTCTTGGAAGGCAAATTGAGCGAAATAAAAAAACAGTACAAAACTTATACGTACGAAGTGGATATACAGACTTCACAAGCCGGCTTATCCGGTGAATTGTCACGCCGGTATCATGTGGAATCCGTCCGTGATGCGGAAGACGGGCAAATGCATTTCCGCATCCGCTTGGAACCCGGACAAGATTCCGGTGAATTACTCGATTTTCTCAATACTTCGGGGCATATTGTCCGTTTTGCAGAGGTCATTCCTTCCGCCAATGATATTTTCCTTCGTACCGTTCAAAATCACAATGTCGAATCATGAATAAATTACCCTTAATCATCACCCGTGAGTTCCTGGCAAAGATCAGGAACCGTACCTTTATCATCATGACTTTCATCAGCCCGCTATTGATGATATTGCTCATCGGGATACTGGTCTATGTGAGTAAAAAAAGTATGGATAAAAAACGGGAAATTTCCTATATCGACGAATCCGGATTGTTCGGCGAAGAGGTATTTCAGTCCACTGCCACGTTGGTCTTTCATAATCTTACGGGAACTCCTCTGGATCAGGCGATAGAGGCCGTACGGCAGACCGGGCAATACGGATTACTCTATATTCCCCGGGGCGACAAACCCGAGGATGTGGCTTCGGATATACGGTTTTATTCGGAAAAATCACCGGGGCTTACCTTTACCGAACGCTTGGAAAATTTGTTGGGTAAAGAATTGACTCTGGTCAAGATGAAAGAAATGCAGCTGGATGTGGAAAAGTACCGCGCTTCGAAGGTCAAAGTGAATTTGAATTTCCAATCCTATGAAGGGAAGGAGAGTTCCAAGTTCGAAACGGGTTTGAAATTCGGTATAGGAAGTGCTGCGGGCTATTTTATCTTTTTGTTTATCATGGTTTACGGCGCCATGGTGATGCGAAGTGTCATCGAGGAGAAAACTTCGAGAATCATCGAAGTCATCGTATCGTCCGTAAAGCCTTTCCAACTGCTGTTGGGCAAAGTGTTGGGAACGGCGCTTGCCGCATTGTTACAATTCGCGATATGGGGAGTGTTGTTTATGGTCTTGTATTCGTTAGCCCTGTACTTTTTGGGTATTGACGCATCATCCATCCGGCAAGGAAGTCTTTCCGCATCCGGTATGGACACTCCGGATGCCGAGAAATTTGCACAGCTTTTTTCGACACTTTCCACGCTACCGGCAGGCTATTTGTTGTTCACGTTTATCCTGTTTTTTACCGGCGGTTATCTGCTGTATAGTGCGTTATTTGCCGCTATTGGAGCGGCGGTGGACAACGAGACCGATACCCAGCAGTTCATGACTCCGCTGATGCTCCCTCTTATCCTGGCTATCTATATCGGAATCGCCGTGGCGGCTGATGACCCGCACGGGAGTATCGCCACTTTGTTTTCCATGATACCGTTTACTTCCCCTATCGTCATGATGGTTCGTATTCCACTGGGTGCACCCGTATGGCAGGTATTGGTATCGCTGGTCATCTTGTTTGTGACTATAACGGGAACGGTTTGGGTGGCAGCGAAGATTTACCGTGCCGGTATTTTGTCTTATGGCAATAATCCTTCGTTCAAACAGTTATACAAATGGCTAAAATATTAATTTGAGATATGAGTAAAATATTAATCATAGAAGACGAAGCGGCAATCCGCAGGGTATTGAAAAAAATCATTTCGGAAGAAAATTCCAACTATGAGATTTTCGAAGCGGAAGACGGGCTTCAAGGTTTCAAAATGATAGAAGAACAGGACTTCGATTTGGTATTGTGTGATATCAAAATGCCTAAAATGGACGGGGTGGAAGTGTTGCAAAAAGGAAAAGCCGTAAAACCCGAACTCCCGTTCCTGATGATATCCGGACACGGCGATTTGGAGACTGCTGTTTACAGTATGAAACTGGGCGCTTATGATTATATATCCAAACCTCCTGACCTGAACAGGCTGCTCACTTCCGTGAGAAATGCTTTGGATACCAAACAGCTTGTGGTGGAGAACAAAATATTGAAAAAGAAGGTAAACAAGAAATACGAGATGGTAGGGGAAAGCCCCGCCATACGTCATATACAGGAAATAATCGAAAAAGTCGCCCCGACGGATGCCCGGGTGCTCATCACGGGAGCCAACGGAACCGGAAAAGAACTCGTGGCACATTGGATACACCAGAAAAGCCAGCGGAACAAAGCCCCTATGGTGGAAGTAAACTGCGCGGCGATACCTTCCGAATTGATAGAAAGTGAACTGTTCGGACATAAAAAAGGGTCTTTTACCGGTGCGGTAAAAGACCGCGCCGGAAAATTCGAAGCTGCCAACGGCGGCACTTTATTCCTCGATGAAGTCGGGGATATGAGTCTGTCCGCACAAGCCAAAGTGTTGCGGGCATTACAAGAAGGACGTATCACACGGGTAGGTGACGAGAAAGATATCAAAGTGAACGTCAGGGTGATAGCTGCTACTAATAAAGATTTGAAAAAAGAAATCGAAAAAGGAAAATTCCGTGAAGACTTGTACCACCGCCTCGCCGTCATTCTGATAGAAGTTCCTCCGCTGAACGACCGGCGTGAAGACATCCCCTTACTGATAGAACACTTTTCGAAAAAAATAGCGGAAGAACAAGGAAATGCGGTAAAAAAATTCTCTCCCGCCGCCATCAAGCTCTTGCAGGATTATGATTGGACCGGCAATATCCGGGAACTTCGTAACGTCGTAGAGCGGCTTATCATCCTGGGTGGTGATGAGATTTCGGAGAAAGACGTCCGGGCGTATGCGGGTAAATAGGCTCTGCTGAAAAACTCTCAAACAATAATTGAGTTGATAGTTTTGAGTTATGAGTTGATAGTTGGGGCGT
>CAZQPD010000176.1:0-5162 GCA_964595235.1 uncultured Polaribacter sp. | reverse complement strand
TCATCCGGTAAATATTTTTTACAAAGATATGTAAATATTTCCTAATTTATCCAATATTTGGAAATAATCATGTATTTTAATTTGTGAGAGGAGTCTTTTCAAATAATCCAGGCGTAAAAATCAAAAGATTTCTCACTCCGCTACCGCTCCGTATCGAAATGACAGCACGCCCCAACTATCAACTCATAACTCAAAACTATCAACTCAACTCGTGTTTGAGAGTTTTTTAGCGACCCTATGTAGGTGTATCCCGTATGGGATAAAGAGAGAAAATCCTATGAAATTCCGCTAACCGGACGGTTGTTTTCCGGTCAGGTTCAGGAATATTTGTTCCAAATTCTCTTTCGATACTTCCAAACCGGTGATTTTGTATCCGTTTTCCACCGCCCAATCGAACAACAAGGTGTCGTGGTACGACTCCCTGCGTATGGACAGCAGGGCGGTATTCCCTTTCGTTTGTATCAGTGACAGTCCTTCCAAACTCTCAAAATGTTGTTCCGAAGGTATGGTGTCCAGTGAGATACGTATGCGAATTTCCCCGCCGGCAGCCATGTCGTTCATATGGTAATCGGCAATTTTTTTCCCCCGGTCGAGGATGATAACCCGGTCGCAAAGTGCTTCGACTTCCCGTAGTATATGGGTGGAAAAAAGCACGGTTTTGTCTTTGCCTATTCGTCGTATCAATTCCCGTATTTCCACGATTTGGTTGGGGTCGAGTCCTGTGGTAGGTTCATCCATGATGAGTACTTCCGGGTCGTGAAGCAATACGGAGGCGATGCCTACCCGCTGCCGGTATCCTTTGGATAATTGTTTGATTTTCTTTTCTTTGTGTGAGAGAAGCCCCGTCAGTTCCATTACTTCCGGTATCCTGCTGCGGGGAATCCGGTGTATGCCGGCGATAAACCGGAGGTATTCCCTCACATACATACCGGGATACAGGGGGTTGTGTTCGGGCAGGTAGCCTGTTATTTTTTTTACTTCCAATGCTTGTTTTTTCACCGGAATGCCCGATACATTGACCTCCCCTTCGAAAGAGGAAATGGCGCCGGAGAGGATTTTCATCATGGTCGTTTTACCCGCACCGTTGGGACCGAGAAAACCCACGATTTCACCTTTGTCAAGGCGAAAACTCACTTCATCCAATGCCCGGGTACCCGGATATTGTTTGCTGACACGGATGACTTCTACGCTCATATACGGTGGATTGGCGGTACAAAGGTAGAAAAAAACCATCTATTGGGTTCCCATTTCCCCGTTGGTGTCATCCGGAAAAAGCGGTTGCAACATTTCATGGAAACCCGGCTTGCATATTCCCGGCTATCTTGTTATCTTTGCTGTAAAATGTAACGTATATGACTTTATTGGATTATTTCAGCCACGGTGCCCGCAAAAAGCACAAAAACTATTTCGCCGCATTGGTCAAAATAGCATTTGCCGACGGTGAGTTGGACAAAAAAGAACTACTGTTTCTCGAACGTATGGCACGGCGATTAGGCATTACCGAAGAGGATTTTTCACTTATACTTAAGCATCCGGAGAAATACAAGTTGGATCCGCCTCTCGATTATGACGAACGTATCGAACAGCTGTATTACTTTACCCGGATGGTCTTTTCGGACGATGAGATAAAACTCGATGAAGTCAAGACGGTACGCAGGCTTGCCACTGCTTTGGGTTTTCCGCCGGATAATGTGGAAAAAGTAACCGATGAAGCCATTCATCTGATAATGAACGACAACCGCCTGGAAGATTTTACCGAAGCTATCAAGAGGGTGAATAGTATCTGATAGAAAGAAGGCGGTTTATAGCCGCACAGGTAAATATTTCAAAACCTTACCACCACCCATACCCCGCTACCGGCATTTCCCGAATAGGGGATAAGGCTTACCTCATGTCCCGTTTTTACGAAAGGATTCCACGACTTCATAGGTTCGATATGATAGACGAACTCCGTTACCAACATAGCGATACCTGCGGCGGTTAACACATCGGAAACCCAATGCCGGTTGTTGGCGATTCGCATGGGACCCGTAGTGAGCGCCATCAAATACCCGCTGTATGCCCACACGGGAGCACTGCTTTCGAACTCGTGGCGGAACACCCCCGCGTTGACAAAAGCGAACGACGTATGTCCCGACGGGAACGAATGCGGCATACCGTCGGGGCGCTGTTTGTAATACAACTCTTTCAGCCCGCTCGTAATGCTAACTGTAACCGCTTGCGAAATCAACAGGTATTTGAACTGGTCGAACCAATGATGCTTCGCCCGTAGCCCGGCGATATCCGAAGCGATAATCTGAACGATAGGGGCATATTGCAGGTAGTCGTCCACATGAACCCGGAAGCCGTCTCCGGTGTAGTTTCGAACGTAGGTTTGAAATTGCTTTTCCGCACGGGAACCATTGAGTATCAATCCCATGGTCAATAGCGCCGAAGGAAAAATGATTTTTTTCCCTATCCGGGAAATGCGAACGCTGTCCTGCGGAGGATTATCCACCGGGAAAATCCGGCAGGAAGCCACAGAACGGGCGGTTCCGGCGAAAGCCATAAGAACTGCCAATGTAAATACGGCTATGTTTTTCAACAGACCTTGCTTATTTCAAATATTCAGCGCAAAGTACGGTTTTTTTTACCTACTTTTGCCGGTATGCAGAAAAAAAATAATATCATATACGGGATTCACAGTGTCTCGGAGGCGTTGGATTCCGGAAAAGATATAGATAAAGTATTTATCCTCAAAGGGATACGCTCGAAGTCGATAGACCAATTAATGACTTTGATACGCAAGAAAAAAATCAGCGTATCCTACGTTCCGTTAGAAAAATTGGAACATTTGGCACATGAAGGCAACCATCAAGGTATCGCTGCACGGATTTCTCCGGTGCGTTTTGCTGGCTTCGACGAGTTATTACAAAAGGCGCTCTCCGACCCATCGCGTCCGGCTTTGTTGTTGTTATTAGACGGTATTACCGATGTGCGGAATTTCGGAGCCATCATCCGCACGGCTTCTTGTGCCGGCGTACACGGTATCGTGATAGCACAGGGCAACAGCGCCCCGCTCAATGAAGTAGCGGTAAAGACCTCTGCGGGTGCGGCGTTCGAAGTACCGGTGGCGAAGGTCAGCCATCTGAAAGATGCCGCATTTGCCCTGATAGGGGCGGGTATCGAACTGGTGGCTGCTACCGAAAAAGCTCCTATCAATGTGTTCGATGCGGAATTGAACAAACCTCTCGCCCTGATCATGGGGTCGGAGGAACGTGGTATCCAGCCTTCATTACTCAAACTCGCTACTACACGGGTAAAACTGCCCGTGGCGGGTAAGGTAGCTTCGCTAAATGTCTCCGTCGCCTGCGGTGCCGTACTCTACGAGATAGTCAGGCAACGGATAAAAGCCTCATAAAGCATTCGTTTCATCCCCGTTCTCCTCATCCGGTAAATGGAAGTTCCCTTCCTCGTCGAACAACTCATCGAATTCCGTCCGTTCGAAATGGTAGGTTTCAGGGTACGGGGGGTGATACCGGTATTTTACTGCCAAGAACAAGCCGGTCAGAAAACCCGCCAAATGCCCCTCCCACGATATTTTGCTCTTGACCGGAAAGATATACCAAATCATTCCGCCGTACAGGAAAACCACCAACAGCGACATGGCAACCAGCCGGTAATATTTTCTGAACACCCCGCTGAAAAATATAAAACCTACCAATAAATAAATAACACCACTCGCCCCGATATGGTATGAAGGGCGTCCGATAAGCCAGGTGATAAACCCGGTGAGCGGAATGCCGTACATCAGTACGGCAGTCGAAAGGTTGCGGTAGAAATACCGTAGCATCATCATCAGTACGATGAGGGGTATGGTGTTGTTGTACAGGTGTTTGAGGTTAGTGTGTAGAAAAGGGCTCAACAGAATGCCCCGCAGCCCTTTCAAATGCCGCGGCAAGATGCCGTATTTGCCGAAATCGCCGCCGGAAAATACTTCCGCCCAATAGACGAACCACATGATGAATACGAATATCAAGGGCAATAGCCATACACTTCTGTCCATGTAGAAAACGGGTTTTTCGTCCCTTCCGGACGGTGTATGTTTCCGGGTTTCAATCATACAGCAGGTATTTTGCCCGGATCAGTTTGAAGTCATCCAAGGCGGGTTGCCAGGTTTTCTTAATGTCATCTTGCGAATACCCCAGTTTTATCTGTTCTTTGAGTTCCCGGTCACCGGCGAGGCGGTCGAAGTAGCCGTTGAAAAAAGCACCTTTGTCCGGATAATCTTTGTATGCATCTAATATCCATTGCAGGTTCAATCCGGGAGTGGGATTTTCTTTTCGCAGGTCTAATCCGTGGCAACGCCTTCCGGCAAATTTCGGATGCGGTGCTCCTTCATCCGGTTGCGGGGTAAAGGCGAAGGGGTATTTCCCGGAGGGTAAATCCGGCGCGCCGAATATCTGAAAGGGAAAGTCCGTGCCCCGCCCGCAACTGATAGCGGTACCTTCGAACAGGCAGAGGCTCGGATAGAGCTCTATGGCTTTGTCGTTGGGCAGGTTGGGAGAGGGTTTTACGGGTAGCGAATAGCGGGTCCGGTGGTCGTATCCCGTTACGGGTATCACTGTCAGCAGGCAGGAGACCCCTCCTTGAAGCCAGCCTTCGCCGTTGATCATCCGGGCGTATTCGCCTATGGTCATGCCGTACACGATGGGGACGGGGTGTAAGCCTACGAATGAGCGCAATTCGTCTTTCAGGACGGGACCGTCGATGTACCTGGCATTGGGATTGGGGCGGTCCAATACAATGAGAGGAATGCCCTGCTGTGCCACTGCTTCCATTACATAGTGCAATGTGGAAATATAAGTATAGAAGCGTACGCCTACGTCTTGAATGTCGAATACGATGAGGTCGATGTCTTTCAGATGTCCGGGTTTGGGTTTTTTGTGCACTCCGTACAGGGATACGATGGGAATTCCCGTACGGGAATCGATGCCGTTACGCACTTCCTCACCGGCTCCGGCGGTTCCCCGGAATCCGTGTTCGGGACTGAAAATCCTCCGGATGTCGATACCGAGGTGCAACAGGCTGTCCGCCAAATGGATATATTTGCCTGTTCCGGCTTGCGGAATGATGCCCGTCTGGTTGGTTACCAGGGCAATTCTCTTGCCACGAAGGAGTGG
>CAZQPD010000175.1:0-3333 GCA_964595235.1 uncultured Polaribacter sp. | reverse complement strand
GACCCTCTGATTAACAGTCAGATGCTCTAACCAACTGAGCTAAGGAGGATAGTAGCTGTTTTTAGCGAGTGCAAATATATAATATTTTTTTATGCCTGCAATAGATAGGGTCTGCTGAAAATCACAGAAGTGCCTGAATTTATTAATTTGCGAAATGATGATGTATATAAATACTTCGAATTGAACAAGTTAAAAAGTCGGTGCTTCTGTGGAACGAAAACACGATATTTTTGAATGATATAAATGTAAGACTTTTTGGATAAAACCTCGATTTTTCTTGCGTTTTACCTTTGATATTATTGAGTAATTCATTCTCTTTCACGTGTTTGAGAGTTTTTCAGCAGACCTTAGATATGTGTGGAAAATTATTCCGGATGTTTCCTCCGATGATGTCTTTGCACGTTGGTTTGTTCTTATAGGAGCCATATTCACGGCGTTCCGCCGGAAAAATCCGGTTTTTTCTACCTGCATGTTTTTCATTTTACCTCTACCGGGGAAATGGGGGTGTAATAACATTACTGTTCAATATTCGATGTTTTAATGTTTTATTCATCCGGGCGCCCTGTTTATTTTTCTATTTTTGCAAAAGAATCAACGTTAGTTATGAGAGCAGTCATACAAAGGGTACGGCAAGCCAAGGTTGTCATTGACGGGGCGGTATTTTCCCGTATTGACAGGGGAGTTCTGGTATTGCTCGGCATTGAACGAACCGATACCGGGCAAGATGCAGAATGGTTGGCGTCTAAAATATGCCGGTTACGCATTTTCGATGACGGTACGGGGAAAATGAACTTGTCATTGGGTGAAACCGGCGGGGATATGCTCATAGTCAGCCAATTCACCCTGCACGCTTCTACAAAGAAGGGAAACCGTCCGTCATACATGCGTGCCGCTCCACCGGAGATAGCCATCCCACTGTATGAAAACTTTATCGCCGGAGCGGTGAAGCTTTTGAACAAACCCGTGAAAACGGGGAAATTCGGCGCTTATATGCAGCTCGAATTTATCAATGACGGACCCGTAACCATATTTATCGATACCAAAAACAAAGAATAATATATCATGAATTTCAAAGAAGAAATATTACAAGGTATTCCTGAAAAATTGCCTCCGTTCAAAGCATACGACAAAAGTGTCAATCACGCACCGAAACGAAAAGACATCCTGACGAAAAACGAGAAAAAACTCGCATTACGAAATGCTTTGCGGTATTTCAAGCCTGAATGGCATCCCATATTGGCAAAAGAATTTGCCGGAGAATTGAAAACCTACGGCAGGATATACATGTACCGTTTCCGTCCGGATTATTCCATGTATGCCCGCCCTATCGACGAATACCCGGGCCGGTCTTTACAAGCGCGGGCTATTATGTTGATGATCCAAAACAATCTCGACCCGAAAGTCGCACAGCATCCGCATGAACTCATTACCTACGGGGGAAACGGTGCCGTATTTCAAAACTGGGCGCAATACCTGCTCACCATGCAATACCTCGCCCGGATGAATGACCGCCAAACTTTGGTCATGTATTCTGGACATCCTCTCGGACTTTTCCCTTCACATACTGATGCGCCGAGAGTGGTCATCACCAATGGAATGATGATACCCAATTATTCCAAACAAGACGACTGGGAACGGTATAATGCACTGGGGGTAACCCAATACGGGCAAATGACAGCCGGAAGTTATATGTACATCGGACCCCAAGGTATCGTTCACGGTACTACCATTACACTTCTTAATGCCAAAAGAATCCTGCTACAACGGCATCCCGGCAAAACCGGAAAACCTTTGGTTTTCGTCTCTTCCGGATTGGGCGGAATGAGCGGAGCACAACCCAAAGCCGGAAATATCGCCGGACTCATATCGGTAGTGGCGGAAGTGAATCCGAAAGCTGCAAGAAAACGCTACGAACAAGGTTGGGTGGATGAATTGGTGGATGATATGGACACATTGATACTGGCCGTACGGAAAGCTATGGATGAAAACCGGGTTATCTCTTTCGGATATACCGGCAATGTAGTAGATGTATGGGAAACCTTCGACCGGGAAGGTATTCATATTGACCTTGGAAGTGATCAAACATCCCTGCACAATCCGTGGGCTGGGGGGTATTATCCTGTGGGAATGACTTTTGACGAAGCCAACCGTATGATGAGACACGACCCGGAAAGATTCAAATCAGCTGTTCGCGCTTCCCTGCGCCGCCAGACGGAAGCCATAAACCGTCATACCGCCAAAGGAACGTACTTTTTTGATTACGGCAACGCCTTCTTGCTCGAAGCTTCACGCGCAGGGGCTAAAATTTTCCGGAACGGGCAAGGAGAACCGGTTACAAAAGATCAAGCAGGTTCCGGAGCCAGGTTTGCATATCCGTCATATGTAGAAGATATTATGGGTCCTTTGTGTTTTGACTATGGCTTTGGACCTTTCCGTTGGGTCTGTACCAGCGGATCCGAAGAAGACCTACACACTACGGATGCCTTGGCAGCACAAGTTCTCGAAGAAATGATACGTAATGCCCCTCCTGAAACCAGCCAACAGATGCAAGATAATTTGCATTGGATAAAAAATGCCCGTGAAAACCGTCTTGTAGTAGGTTCACAAGCACGTATTCTTTATGCCGATGCAGAAGGCAGGATACGGATTGCCCGGGCATTCAACGAGGCTATAAAACGGGGCGAAATATCCGCTCCTGTCGTATTGGGACGGGACCATCACGACGTTTCCGGAACAGATTCCCCTTACCGTGAAACTTCCAATATTTACGACGGTTCACGTTTTACTGCCGATATGGCGGTGCAAAATGTCATCGGTGACAGTTTCCGTGGGGCTACCTGGGTATCCGTTCACAACGGCGGAGGTGTAGGTTGGGGGGAAGTCATCAATGGTGGTTTCGGAATGTTACTCGATGGAAGTGAAAATGCTGACCGCAGATTAGAGTCCATGCTCTTTTGGGATGTCAATAACGGTATAGCCCGTCGCAGTTGGGCGAGAAACCCCGGGGCTATTTTTGCCATAAAGAGGGCAATGCAGCGTGAACCGGATTTATCCGTCACTTTGCCGGAAACCGTTCAAGACGACCTGTTGGACGGGCTTATCGAATAGTCCAAAAGCTGGAAAGCTACTTCCGGGGTTCTTGCAATTTCCTCTCCCTTAGGATTTTCTGAAAATCACATGGCAGGGCAGTAAAAGAGCCTGTCATTCCGGACGAGCGAGGAACGAGTGAGGCGTGTCCCGAAGCATTTTGGGAAGGAATCTTTCCAATAAAGCAAAAGATTTCTCACTCCGCTACCGCTCCGTATCGAAATGACAGCGCACCAACTATCAACT
>CAZQPD010000174.1:0-5570 GCA_964595235.1 uncultured Polaribacter sp. | reverse complement strand
GAAAATTTATCCGGTGTCCTGTGTTCCGGAGGCACCGTGTCATTCCGAACGAACGAGGCACGAGTGAGGAGGAATCTTTTAACAGGAACGTGTCATTCCGACAGAGTGAGGAACGAACGACAGCTTGTCCCGAAGCATTTTGGGAAGGAATCTTTCCCTATAATCAAAAGATTTCTCACATTCGTTCGAAATGACACAAGTGCCTAACTATCAACTAATAACTCACAACTATCAACTTTTGAAAGTTTTTCACAGACCCTACATTACGGGGTCTTCCGGATTGTAATGTGATTGGCCTATCAGAAAATCCAAATCGCTCAACTCTTTGGAAAAACTGTACAGGTTCTTTTTTTGAGCCAATATTTTGTCAATGGCTTCCACAGCCGTTTTGAGCCGGGTTTTTTTATCTCCTTTCAGCAAAATGTATTTTTTCCCGTGGGAAATCAGGGCATTTTCGAAAGCCTCGAACATTTCTTTGCGTTGTCCGGGGCGGTCGCGTAGATCATCGGCTTCCCAAGGGACATCGATATACGTCAGCAGGTACAAATCGTATTGGTTCTCCCGGGCTGCTTTATCCAAAGCGGGATCGACGAACCCCCCGTAATACTCCTGTGAATATACTTTGGTTTCCAGCAAATCCGTGTCACAGATGAGTACTTTGTCGGCTTTTTTCGCCAGTTCGTTCTCCAATTTCATTTGCCCTATGGCAATGGGGATTAAATCGGAGGTCTCGCATGTTTTCCGTTCGTTGTTCCACTTATTCTGCAAATATTCGCGGGCGTATTCGGGTACCCATACCGTATGGTAATGGCGTGCAAGCTGCCGGGATAAGGTGGTTTTTCCGGTGGATTCGGGGCCGAACAAGACCACTTTTACGACATTGACGGGTTGTTGTTTAAGCTTTTCTTCCATGATTGATAACCTTGAATAGCTAATATGAGAAAAATAAAATATTGTATTCCGGTGAATCCGAAGCCTTTTACGAAGTACATGGGAACACTGACGATGTTCACGGCTATCCAAAACGTCCAGTTTTCGAGTTTCTTATTCGCCATCAGCCACATGGCGGAAAAAGCGGCGCCGGTGGTGAAAGTATCGAAGTACGGTGTTATCTGCCTGAAACTTTTAGCCGTTCCCTCCCTGATATGGGACAAGATATAAGAGAATGTCTCACCCACACCCATCTCAGGCATGACCGGCTTGCCGTCTCCGTGCCAATCATAACGATATACGAACACCACCAAAGCAGCGGTAGAGACAAATATGGCGGTGGCTATCAGATAATCTTTTTTATCACTCCGTGTAATGGGGATATGGTGTTCGCCGTCTATGAGTTTGCTCCACATATACCAGCCGTATATACTCATTACCGTATAATAGATATTGATAATCAAATCTCCGTACATCTGCCATTGGGACAAAAGATAGACATATATTCCCGTACTGATTATCCCGGTGGGATACACCAGGATATTTTCCTTTTTGGCATAGAACACACTGGCTATACCCAGGGTGGCAGCGATGATTTCCAAGCTGATTTGCAAGGCACTAGCGTGAAGGTAGGGTTCGGTAAAAAAGTGTATTATTCCGTGGATATCCAATGTCTGTCAGTGTTTGTTTACGATATGACGATAGTCCGCCAGTACACTTGGGTCTTCTTCAAAAGCCGTGCCGATAACGGCGACGGTAGCACCTGCCCGGTAAACTTCTTCCAATTGTCCGGGTGTACGGATACCCCCGCCCACAATGAGCGGCACATGGATATCTGTGGCAATTTTCCGTATCATTCCAACCGGTACGGGCATACCTGCACCGCTTCCGGCATCCATGTACAATACGCGGTGTCCCATCATAAAACCGGCTAATGCCGTAGCATAAGCGATACCGGTTTTATCACGCGGAATGGGTTTTGTACCGCTGATGTAGGAGGCGGTGGTTTCGTTTCCTCCGTCGATAAGCAAATAACCCGTAGGTATGATTTCCAACCCACTGTGTTGAAGCAAAGGGGCAGCGACCACTTGCTGTCCTATCAAAAATTCCGGATTACGCCCCGAGATGAGTGAGAGGAATAAAATGGCATCTGCATGGGAGCTTATTTGAACGGAATTGCCGGGGAATAAAACCACAGGCAGCCGGGTATGTTTTTTTACTTCCCGGACAAAAGCGTCCAAATGATTGGTCAACATCAGGCTACCTCCCACAAATACCAGCTGTGCACCGGAATCATCAATACGTTCTGCCAGTAACGGAACACTTTCCGGAACCCATGAATCGGGGTCTAATAATACGGCGAGTATCCTGGAACGGTTCCGCCGGGCTTGGGTAAGTATATGATATACCTCGTTGTTCATAGCATTCGACCCCTGATAGGGAGGTCAAATGTACGATTTTTTCCGTTGGGAACCTTTATTCTTTATGATTGATTTTGTTTTGAAGTTCTGAAATGAACGTATTATTGTTTTCCCCCATCCATTTTTTTTCAAGTTCTTTAAGGATTTTGAGTATTTCGTTGGATACGTTTCTAAAATCCTTGTGGTAGGCAACCAGTGTATCGTTTTTTCTATAACCGGAACCCGTAATCAATGTCTTCCACCATGGGGATACAGGTTGTTCCATTTTCTTACGGGTGATGTTTTGTTCTACTTTTACCATCTTATCCTTCAATTGTACCAACCGCTGGTATAAATCTTCAGGGAGGCATAATTTTCCTTGCGTTTCCAGCCAATCAGAGAATTGGCATTCGTCCAAATCCCTGATACCGGAAGTATCTCCATTTACCAGTTCAAAGTTGTGCTTGACTCTGGATAGCCGCCAATCCAAAAGACATTTTTGTAATTCTTGAATTCGTTTGATGAAGTCAATTCTTAGTGGGTTCATTATGCAATTGGATTTTTAACTTTCACATAGACAAAATTATGCCGAGTATATGTTAAACACCCAATATTGTCATAAGACAAAATGTGGACATTGCTGGCATTTCGGTAAATGTTTATGCAAAGATATATTTATTCTGTAAAACAAACTAAAATCTCAATTTATCCGTCATCAATCCGAAACGGATCATGCTACGGTACTTATCGAAGTACAAATTATAATAATCCCTGCCGGTATAGAATTGGATGAAAAACCCCATTTCATCGAGAAAATCAGGGTAGTAACTCAAAGTCAGACCTGCTTGTAGGCGTTCATATGAAAAGAAGTCGAGCGAAGGAATGTCTCCGAACTGCCAAGTGGTTTTCAGGTTCAGGGAAATGTCGGGCTTGGTCTTTCCCGAAGTTTTTATTTTGGGGAGTTTGAAGGCGGAAAATTCAAAATGCCAGCGGAAACGGCTGAACTCTCCTTTCAATTGGCGGTGCACCGAATTTTCCGGATGGTATTCGAAAGAGGTTTTAAAGAATCTTACCGCTCTGGTTTTATGGTTAAAATTGGTGATAATTCCACCGCCTTCCACATAGTTGGTGGCAAAGTCGCCGGACAAACGGTTTATCTGCCCCGAATCCAATATCAAGTCGTCTTGTTGCCCGTTCGAATGATGGGCCAGCCTGCCGAACAGTGTGAGCAAGTTGCTCTTTTTCTTATTTCCTATCAAATACAAAGCCGTGAGTTGCGGCATATAGCTGGGAGTACGTACCGGATATGAATATTCGTTGTACATACGCAGGATGATCTGCGGGGTCAATACGCCCATCAACCGGGAATTTTTATTTTTACGAAGCATAAAATTCGGGATGAGGTTCGCTTCGAATATCAGTGGCTCCATATTCCCTATATCGGTAGGAAATGTAATATAACTGCTGCCCTGGTTTTCCATGGATATAATACTCAAATCCACATTATAAGGAAGTTTTTCAGTCGTTTCCTGGGCAAATCCGGAATAATACACGGCAATTATCAAAACGGTGGCAAATCGTAGTGCTTTCATGTCCCAAAAAATAATGTTGTAATATTACAAATAAATCATCCGGATGGTGACGGCGGAATCTTTTTGCAACAGGAATTTTGCCTTGATAAAATCCGGACGGTTTCGCAATGAAATGGTTTCGAAATTGGTAAATCCGAGCCCTTCGACAGGGAGCAGAAATCCCTTGTCTATTTTCCCATTGCCGTTTTCATCGTGAATGGCATTTACGGCATATTCGCCATAAGGCAAATCAAAGAAAACCGTCGTAGCGTTTTTTCCGGCAGGGATTACGGCTTTTTTGTAATATTTATTGAAATGCTTGTCCGGAATGGTTCCCGGGCGGTTGTACAGATAGAGAATAATATTTCCTTTGTCGTTCCGTAGTTGACGGATATTTATCTCCAACCGGTATTTGCCTGCACGGGAGGAACCCGGTAGAAATCCTGTCATAATGACCGCCACACCCCACAGCCAAAATATATATCCGGAACGCATTCTCATTGTCCGGAGGTTTTATGCGCCCACAGGGAAATACCAAACCAAGCTACACCGGCTACTGCCGAAACAGCCCCCAACAAAACGAACACCGGAGGCGCTCCGAATACTAATTCGGCTACAATCCCCAAGGGCATCAATATTCCCACGAGCAGTAATATCGATATCCATTTTTTTGCTTTCTCATTGAGTTCCAGCTTTATAAGCAAATATCCCAGGACAATATTCAACAGGGCAAACAGGTTTCCGTGTACATGAGCCAGCCGGGCTTCGAAATGAGCTCCTTTGTGGGCGGTATTGATCCATTCCTCTTTGCCCGGGGCAAAATCCCTCAGATAAATAAGTAGAAAGCCATAAGCCATAAATGCAGCTAATACGAGGAGTCCGGTGGTAATATTAATTTTTCCGTATTTCATAATAAAAAGATTGGGTTGATTAAAGACAAGTTTGATGTTTTTGGATTATTCACGGTCTAAAAACCCATCGAATTTTTCCGTCAATATCGATGTGATTTCTTTACCTTTTTCAGTGGATTCGACTTGCATCAGATCATGCATATAGGGTTCGACGGAATGAAAAAAACTTTGCAAGGATTCGAAGGCAGGGTCGTTTTTTTCGATACCGAACAGGATTGTTTTTACAGAACCGAATAGCTCTTTTCCCAAATTCCGGTATGCTGCGGCTTCATTTGCCTGAAAGGCGGATAATTTGTCCCGGATGCGCTTTATCTCATCTATTGTTTCAGGTCCGGGTTTCCATTTCTTGCCGTTCGCCGGTATTTGCTGTTTGTGCATTTTGGGCATTTTGCCGAAATCCGTTTCGTATATGGCAGTGGCTATCATCCGGAGTTCTTCGCTTGAATAGGGAAGTGCCGGCATCAAGCCGAAACGCCTGACGGCTCCCGGCATCATGCTTTTTTGTTTGGAAGGATTTTTTACCCAGGAAACGACGGCATTTACAAAAGAATCTTTGGCGGGATAGGCGGGTAGATAATGTTCCTTGACGCGCAGCATGGGCGGTGCGAGCATTTCCCCGCGTTTGGAAGGGTCAGGCTTCGCCAAATGACAAACAAAACACTTTTCTTCCATAAGTCTATACCCCGGTCCGGATGCCTGACGGGTGGTATCGGCAGGGATTTTTTTGAGGAAATCCTTGGTGTTTTTCCTGTTTTTAC
>CAZQPD010000173.1:0-6734 GCA_964595235.1 uncultured Polaribacter sp. | reverse complement strand
GAATTTAGAAAACAAAGCGTTGGAATTGTTCACGGAAAAGAAGTTACGCACATTGCACCACCGGCTGACAATGTTACTTACTTAATGAAAAACTTATTTGAATATATAAAAAAAGATGATGACCCTATTTTAATAAAAAGTTGTGTTTTTCATTATGAAATGGAATTTATTCATCCTTTTATTGACGGAAACGGCCGTATGGGCAGATTGTGGCAAACAGTAATATTAATGGATAAATACCCTGTTTTTGAATATTTACCATTTGAGAGTTTAATTTCCAAAACACAAACCGGTTATTATAAAGCATTGGCTCAATCGGACAAAATAGCAAATGCTACCCCTTTTATCGAATATTTGTTAAACGTGATAGATATTTCCTTAGAAGAATTATTAAAGTTTAGAGGCAAAACATTAACATCATCTGAACGGCTTGAATACATAATCAATACCGGACTAAAAGAATTTAGCAGAAAAGATTATATGGACATTTTCAAGAATATTTCTTCATCAACAGCAAGCCGGGATTTAAAAAAAGGCGTTGAAATGGGAATTTTAAAAGTTTCGGGAAATAAGAATAAAACAAAATATACCTTGCACAACAACGCACACAAAACATACCGCAAGAAGCTGTAAACTTGCAGGTTATGTTTTCAAAATACGGCACACTTCACATGTCGGACGTTACCCACAAACAGAAAAAAACAATCCGGAGTTTTTCAGCAGACCCTGACTGAAAACCAAACACTAACCATTCACAACTATAAAAGATTTCTCCCTCCGGTCGAAATGACAAGAACCCCAACTATCAACTCATAATTCAAAACTATCCACTCACAACTAAAACATTGAGTTAACCGGCAGAGCCCAAATATTAGTACCTTTGCATCAGATTCCGTATAGTCCGTATCGAACGGAATATTACGGATATTTCACACCGTTGTCAAAAATAACACAATGCTACTACCACTGACCAAAAGCCTCAACCAGCATATCGTATATAGCCCGGAAGGGTATCCGCCGTTCGCAATAAGCATCAAGAGGGACGACCTGCTGCACCCGCATATTTCGGGAAACAAATACCGGAAATTAAAATACAACCTCGAACAGGCATCCAAAGAGGGTAAAGACAGGATTCTCACATTTGGCGGAGCCTTCTCGAACCACATCGCCGCTACGGCTGCCGCCGGAAACGAATTGGGCTTTCGTACCATCGGCATTATCAGAGGGGACGAGCTGGCAAAAAATTTCCCGGATTCAATACGGGAGAATCCCACCTTGCAATTCGCCGTAAAGATGGGTATGGAATTGCATTTTACCGACCGTAAAACCTACCGCATGAAAGACCAACCCGCTTATATCGAATCCCTGAAAAAATCATTCGGAGACTTCTATCTCGTCCCCCAAGGAGGCACCAACGAATTGGCGGTCAAGGGAACGCAAGAAATTTTAGACGAAAATGACAAAGAATTTGATTATATTTGCAGTGCAGTAGGTACGGGAGGAACCATAGCAGGAATCATCAATGCCGTGCACCCGGAGCAGAAAGTGCTCGGATTTCCTGCGCTGAAAGGCGACTTTCTCTACCGCGATATAGGTTCTTTTGTTCATAACCGTGCGGTGCAATGGAAATTGTATCCTTATCACTTCGGCGGATTTGCCAAAATCAATGACGAGCTCATCGAATTTATCAATGATTTCAAAGAGCAAACCAATATTCAGCTGGACCCCGTCTATACGGGAAAAATGCTCTACGGAATCGTCGATTTGCTCAAAAAAGGCACCTTACCCCGCCAAGCACGCATATTGGCAGTCCACACCGGAGGGCTACAAGGCATCGACGGAATGAACGTACGATTGCGAAAAAAAAATAAAAACTTAATTACAGAAAAATTTTATTCGTCATGAAAAGAAAACATACTTTGACAGGTAAAATACCCGCTCTTATCTTTTCCATTATTTTGGGATTGGCATTGACGGGTTGCGGTAGTAGCAAAACCACCACTGCCGGCACCCGCCCGGAACCCACTACACCACCACGGCAAAATCCTGTTGCAGAACAAACGGAACCTCCCGGAAAGCCCGTTGCCTCACAGACTGAAAACACTTCTGCCACCGATGCCACCACACTGTACATCCGCCAATATGCCCCCATAGCAGAGAAAAAAATGAAAGAATACCACATCCCGTCCAGCATCACCCTGGCACAAGGTATTCTCGAATCACGCAGCGGACAAAGTACCCTGACAAAAAAATCCAACAACCATTTCGGAATAAAATGCCACAAAGACTGGCAAGGGAAAAAAACTTATCACGATGACGACAAAAAAGGCGAATGCTTCCGCGTATATGACAAAGCCGAACAATCCTTCGACGACCATTCGGAGTTCCTCACCACACGCAAACGCTACCGTATGCTGTTCGAACTCCCCAAAGGCGATTACATAGGCTGGGCATTCGGACTCAGACAAACCGGATATGCCACCGACAACCGTTACCCCCACAAACTCATCGGTATCATCGAAAAAAACGAACTATATAAATACGATAGGGAAGCTTTGGGCGCAGATTATGAAAAAGAAAGTAAAAATACACTGTACTACAAGGTAAAACAAGGTGACAACCTCTCGAAAATTGCCAAAATAAAAGGTATTCCCGTCGAAAAAATCACCCGGTACAACCGCTTGGAAGCCGGAGCCACCATCCATCCGGGGGAAATACTCCTGCTCAAACCGGTCGATTACCTCAAAAAAAGCATTCCCGGTTCTGCCATCTGGAATGACAAACGCATCGCCAAACTGGCCCGGACAACGCCCGCCGTTGCCACACAAGATATAACACCCGACTTTCATATCGTCGAAGAAGGCGAAACCCTATTTGCCATATCCCGGGTGTACCGCATCCCCATCAAGCTCATAAAAGTCTATAACCACATGAGCAATAGCAAAATAAAAATCGGACAAAAACTCTACCTGAAACCCGGACTTTATGCCCTGGAACACAATGAAAAACCCCGGGAAGTAGCAACCGACTCCAAACCCGAAACAGACACAGACACAGATAACACCGAAGATGCTGCAAAAGATAAGGAAACCAAAGAGGAAAAACCAGACTCCTCATTATTGGAAACGCTGAACAAAATTTCCGGTGACAACAACAAAAAGGAAGATGAAGCAACCGCGGATAAAGAAACCGGAAAAGAGGAAATATCAGAGCAAGAAACCAATGAAGAGGCTGAAAAAACCCTGCTGGAAGCTCTGAACAAACCATCCGGAAAAAAAGAAAACGAAGTATCAGAACCCGTAACCCCGGAAACATCCGGAAAAACAAATACAACTCCCACAGTGGTTCAAGTGGAAAGAAGAAAAACCGGTGAAATACCCGACTACCACATCGTACAAGAAGGTGAAACGCTCTATTCCATCGCTTATAAATACGATTTGGAGATTCCCCTCCTACGACGTCTGAACAACGTCAAGAAAAACGAAGTATATATCGGACAACGTATCAGGCTGAAAGAAAGCGCACCCGTGGTAATAGATACCCGTAACGAAAGTGAAAAAATATCCAGCTATCCCGAAACATACACAGTCAAACAAGGGGATACCCTGTATAGCATTGCAAAAAAATTCAAAATGTCAGTCGCCCGGCTGAAATCCCTGAACCACATGAAGGATAATACCATCTATGTAGGACAGGTATTGTATATCAGATAATACCGGAGTGCGAATATTTCCGTTATGACATATACGCATCGAGCCGCTTGATATAAGCGGCTTTTTTGTTCCCGTCCAGCAGGGAATAGGCAAAGGAATTATACGCCAAGCGGTACAGATCTTCCCGTGTCAATGACAGGGCTTCCGCCACAGCGGTAAAATTACGGTTAATATAACCCCCGAAATACGCCGGATCGTCTGAATTTACCGTAGGTTTCAGACCGAGTTCCAACATTTTTTTCAACGGATGCTCACGTATATCCTTTACCACTTGCAAAGCGACGTTCGACAAGGGACAAACCGTCATCGCCATATCCCTGCGGATTATTTCCCCTATCAACTCCATATCCTGCAATGCGTTATTACCGTGATCGATACGGACGATTTTCAACAGGTCTATGGCTTCCCATACATAGGAGGCATCCCCTTCCTCACCGGCATGTGCCAAAGGAATATAACCGGCCTCTACCGAAGCCTCGAACACACGGGCGAATTTAGAAGGTGGGTTCCCTTTCTCCGACGAGTCCAAACCCACTGCTTTAATCTTATCCTTATGCGGCAGTGAGGCGGCAAGGGTATCGAAGGCATCTTTTTCGGATAAATGCCTCAAATAACTCATAATCAAAAACGAACTAATACCAAACTCCCTCTCCGCATCGCGGCAGGCGGCGTAAATCCCCCCTATTACCGTATCGAAAGATACCCCGCGCGAGGTATGGGTCTGCGGGTCAAACATAATCTCGGCATGCAATACCCCTTGGGTACTGATACGCTTGAAATACGCCATGGTCAGGTCGTAAAAGTCCTGTTCAGTATGCAGGACGCGGGCACCCTGGTAATAGATATCGAGAAAATCCTGCAAACAATCGAAGTCATAAGCTTTCTTTAGCTCCTCCACTGACGAATACGGTATCTCTATCCCGTTTCTCGCAGCTATTTCGAACATCAATTCCGGCTCGAAAGTTCCTTCAATATGCAAGTGTAATTCGGCTTTGGGTAATTTTTCGATAAAGTCTGTCATCGCTATCCGGTTTTTCCTACAAATTTAGGGCTTTTCCATAAGAGAAAGAAACCCTCTTATAAAAATATTCCTGTCGTCCTGGCAATATTAAGCGAGCCTGCCTATATTTGTAACCTGTTTATCTGGAAAAAACAAGGAAATGAAAAAAATAGCTCTGCATTGGAAAATCCTCACCGGAATGCTGGCCGGGGTGATATTCGGCTTTGTGATGACACGATTTTCCGGAGGAAAAGACTTTGTCGCCGACTGGGTGGAACCCTGGGGGACAATATTCGTCCGCATGCTCAAACTCATAGCGGTACCTCTGATATTGGCTTCTCTCATCAAGGGTATCTCCGACCTGAAAGATATCGCAAAATTCAAAACCATGGGTGTCCGCACCTTGCTGATATACATCACGACCACGGTATTGGCTATCAGTATCGGATTGGGCATGGTAAACCTGTTCAAACCCGGCAACGGCATTGACCGGCAGACGGTGGACAAGCTGAAAAGTACTTATGTACACAATGCCAAACTACAACAAAAGCTAAAAACCGCCTCCAAACAAAAAGAATCGGGACCCTTACAGTTCATCGTGGACATGGTGCCCGACAATGCCGTCAAAGCCTTATCGAACAACAAACTGATGCTACAAGTTATATTTTTCGCTGTATTCCTCGGTATCAGCTTGTTACTTATAGGTGAAGCAAATGCCCGGCCTCTCAAAGAATTTTTCGATTCACTCAACGAAGTGGTACTGAAAATGGTGGACCTCATCATGTTGACCGCCCCGTATGCCGTATTTGCATTGCTCGCTACCGTTGTAGTTACGGCTGATGACGTATCGGTACTCTATGCGCTACTGCGTTATGCGCTGGTCGTAATGGGGGGATTGTTGATCATGATCATACTCTACACGGTTTTTATGGCACTTTATACCCGGAAATCCCCCTTGTGGTTTCTCAAACAAATCGCTCCTGCACAATTGTTGGCATTCTCCACGAGTTCCAGCGCCGCCACCCTGCCCGTCACCATGGAACGGGTAGAGGAACATATCGGTGTGGACAAGGAAGTAAGCAGCTTCGTCCTGCCGGTGGGAGCTACGGTGAACATGGACGGTACGAGTCTGTACCAGGCAGTGGCAGCAGTCTTTATCATGCAAGTATTGTGGCCCGAGGGATTGACGTTTTCGAATCAATTGACCATCGTATTTACCGCCCTTATGGCTTCCATCGGTTCGGCAGCCGTACCCGGCGCGGGCATGGTGATGCTCGTCATCGTATTGGATGCTTTGGGTTTCCCTCCCAGCCTGCTGCCGGTAGGTTTGGCATTGATATTCGCCGTGGACAGACCCCTGGATATGATGCGTACCATGATAAACGTAACGGGTGATGCTACCGTAGCCACTATCGTGGCAAAATCCATGGGGAAACTCGGCATCCCACATCCCAAAGAATGGGACGACCATTTGGACGAAGTCCTACCGGACAAATAGGGGTCTGATACATAGAAAAAATTTTGACAATTCGCATATTTTGATTAACTTGCAAAAAAAGATACGGAAACAATAAAGACACGCAAATATTGGTATTAAATTTAAAAAATAAAAAAGATGACAAGGATATTAATAGGAGCATTAATAGGTATTTTCCTGGCAGGAATATGTTTTTTGATATTTTATTTTTTATCAAACAAATCACCTTTTCCAAAAGGTCATGTTTCGGTTAAAATAGAAATAGAAACAACAAAAGAAGTTGACAAGATTTTATTAATTTCCACATATTCAAATCAAACTATTCAAATAAATGGAGAAAAAGAAACCCTATTGGTTTTTCCAAACAAGGGTGAGGGAGTTTTTAAAATTTGCTGTATATTCCATGACCAATCAGAATTGTGTTCAGATGAAAATTATATAGAAGCCGGGTATGCGCCTGTAATAAAAATTAAAGACAACGAAATAGAAACGGTAAATCTATTTTAGGGTCTGCTGAAAAACTCTCAAACACGTAAAAGAGAAT
>CAZQPD010000172.1:0-4409 GCA_964595235.1 uncultured Polaribacter sp. | reverse complement strand
ATTTATTTATCGACAAAAACAATCAAACTATGCAAGAAATTCGCGTCATAAAAAGGGATGGTACGTCCGAAGAATTGAATTTAAAAATGATACACGATATGGTGGAATGGGCTTGTAACGGCTACAAGAACGTATCGGTTTCGGATATAGAAATCAATTCGAAAATCCAGTTTTATGACCGGATGACCACTTCCGAGATTCAAAAAATCATGATTAAATCGGCAGCTGATTTGATATCCGAGGAGAATCCCGATTACCAATATGTCGCCGCCCGCTTACTGCTCATCGATTTGTACAAAAAGGTATTCAAACAGGATAAACCCATTCCTTTCGAATACTTCGTCCGGAACAATGTCTATCGCGGTATATACGACGATTCAATCCTGGAAGCCTATAACCAGAGCGAACTCGTCTATTTCGGCAAGCAGCTACGGCACGAACGCGACTACCTTTTTACTTATGCAGGCTTGCGCCAAATGGTGGACAAATACCTGCTACAAGACCGGCATACCCACGAATTGTACGAGACACCACAAGAGGCTTTCATGCTGATAGCCATGTTTATGTTCAAAAATTACCCGCCGAAAAAACGCAAAAAATACGTACTGGCACTCTACGATGCCATATCGACTTTCAAAATCAGCCTGCCTACCCCCATCATGTCGGGAGTACGTACACCGCTAAGGCAATTCAGTTCCTGCTGCCTGATAGATGTGGGGGACTCCCTTGAATCCATCCTGCAATCCAATACCGCCGTAGGGTACTATATCGCCAGCCGGGCGGGAATCGGGCTAAATTTCGGGCGTATCCGCGGTTTGGGAGCCAATATCCGCAACGGTGAAGTCATCCACACGGGGCTGGTGCCTTTCCTCAAAATGTACGAAGCCACTACCAAAGGATTCACCCAAAACGCCATCCGGGGAGGAAGCTCCACCTCTACCCTGCCGTTTTTCCACTGGGAAATAGAAACCTTTATCCAACTGAAAAACAACAAAGGAATAGACGAAAACCGCGTCAGGCGTATGGACTATTCCGTGGCGGTGAACAGGCTATTCAGGGAACGCGTACGCGAAAACCGGGAAATCACCCTGTTCTCCACGGAAGAGGTACGGCTGCTCTACGATGCTTTCTACAGCAGCGATTACAAGAAATTCAAAATGCTCTACGAAATGTATGAGCAGGATACCAAAATCCGGAAAAAACGCATCAACGCCCGCCAGTTCTACCTCGACCTGCTAAAAGAAAGGTACGAAACCGGACGGATATACATCCTGAATGCCGACAACGTAAACGAGCACAGCCCGTTCAAAGACAATATCTATATGTCCAACCTCTGCCAGGAAATCACCCTGCCCACTTCCCCCATCCGGGACGTAAACAAAGACGAAGGGGAGATAGCCATGTGTATATTGAGCAATATCAATCTGGGCAAACTCGACAGCATAGAAGAACTCGACTCACTGACCGAACTGCTCGTACGCTTCCTCGACGAACTCATCGACTACCAGGAATACCCTGTCATCGCAGCGGAAAAATCCACCAAAGCGAGGCGAAGCCTCGGAATCGGTGTGTCGGATGTATTTCATTTCCTGGCGAAACACAACCTGGCTTATGACAGCGACGACGGGCGGCGTACCATACACCGCTATATGGAACGCTTTCAATACGGATTGATCAAGGCTTCAAACAAATTGGCAAAAGAAAAAGGTGCCTGCGAACTCTTTCACCGCACCAAATATGCCGATGGCATTTTCCCCATCGATACATACGCCGGAGCCGTGGACGAAATCGTAGAACACAAATTGGAAATGGACTGGGACAGCCTGCGGCAAAAAGTAAAAAAATACGGGCTGCGGAACTCGGCACTCAGCGCCATTCCTCCCGCCGCCTCCAGCAGTGTGGTATCGAACTCCACACCCGGTATCGACCCCATACGCAAATTCCTCATCGCCAAGATGAGTAAGTACGGAGCGTTGAAACAACTCGTCCCCGGCTATGGTGAATACGAAGAAAATTACACCCCCGCCTGGGAAATAGACAACGAAGAATATTTGAAATTCATCGCCATTTTCCAAAAATTCATCGACCAAAGCATCAGCACCAACCAATATTACGACATATCCAAATACAAAAACAACAAAGTTCCCGTTCGCGACCTGATACGCCACGATTCCGTCGCACACAAATACGGACTCAAGACCCTGTACTATATGAACATTAACGACAATTCGGGGAACGAGCTCAAAACCAATACACAACATACCCAATCCGCTCCCGCCTTCAACGTAAACAGCATTCAAATCCAAATCGATGACGAATTCGACACCTGTGACGGCGGAGGATGTTCCGTATAACCATATAAAAAACAGACTGTTATGAGTAACTGCGATTCCGGAAAATTCATTCCCTCCGTATATGACGATTGCAAAATAGACTTTACCACAGAAAAAATGTTCTTCGGCAGCGGACGGAACCTCCAACGCTATGATGTACAGAAATACCCGTTCTACGAAGAACTGTCGCAAAAGATGTTGAGTTTCTTCTGGCGGCCCGAAGAAGTCTCCCTGATCAAAGACGTCAACGACTTCCAAAATCTGTCGCCACACGAGAAATTCATCTTTACCGAAAACCTGAAATACCAAATCCTGCTCGATAGCGTTCAGGGACGCTCCCCGTTTCTGACATTCGGACAGGCCGTTACCTTACCCGAGGTGGAAGAGGCTATCATCATTTGGGACTTCTTCGAGACCATCCACTCCATGTCGTATTCCTATATTATCAAGAACATATTCCCGGACCCCACCAAGACGTTCGACGAAATCATGGACAACAAAATGATAGCGGAAAGAGCCGGATCGGTAACACGGTATTACAATGATTTTTTCAAAAAACTCATCATGTACCAGGCACAGGAAATGGGGATGAAAGGCGAACGGGCGGTTAGCCTCGACGAACTGAAAAAAAGCCTCTATCTGTCCCTGGTATCGGTGAACATCCTCGAAGGCATCCGCTTCTACGTATCCTTCGCCTGCTCGTTCAGTTTCGCCGAGAATAAGAAAATGGAAGGCAATGCCAAGATAATCAAATTCATCGCCCGGGACGAAAACGAACACCTGAAGATGACCCAAAGAATCATCAGGGACCTGCGCCGTAATGAGAACGAGGGATTCAGCGATATCATCCGGAGACTGGACGACACCGTATATGAACTATACCGCGAAGCCGCCGAACAGGAAATGCGCTGGGCGGAACACCTGTTCAAAGACGGCTCCATATTGGGACTCAACGAGAAACTACTGATTCAATACATGAAATGGCTTACCAACAACCGCCTGAAAGGAATAGGGCTTAAGCCCATATATGAAGAGATAAAAAACCCCCTGTCATGGATGAACCACTGGCTGCGCAATGATACCGTCGAAGTATTGCCGCAAGAGACAGAAATCACTTCTTACGTAGTAGGAGGACTGGATATGGAAGTTACCGACGAGGACTTTATGGATGATTGAAAGAAGCACCTGCATCCCATAATACACATAATAATAAAGTTAATAAAGCGGTACTTCCCCGGAAAAAAATAGCGCTTGCAGGGGGTCCCCCTGCAAGCGCTAAAAAATCTTGAATGGCTTTTGTGTAATAATTATTTACCGCATTTACCTTCTCCGCATTTGCCTTCGCCACACTTACCACCTTTCATCATTTCTTTCATGAAAGCAGTCATTTCTTCCAGACTAATGGTTCCACTCTTATCGGTGTCCATTTCGGCAAATTTACTTTCATGACCTTTGGCAAATTCTTCCATGGACAAGAAATCATTGCCGTCAGTATTGAAATCATCGAACATTTTGCATTCTTCTTTTTCAATCTTGCCGTTTCCGTTTGCATCCTTTTCTTTGAATTCAACCTCGACATGTCCTGAAAATTCCTCTTTGGAAATTTGTCCGTTACCGTCTTTGTCGATTCCGCTGAAATGTTTTTTGGCTTTTCCGGCAAAGTCTTGCATCATTTCTTTGGCTCCTTCCTTTACCTTGTCAGCAGTCTTTTCGACAGCTTCTTTGGTGGCTTGAGCAGCTTCGGTAGCTACTTCTTCCGTTTTTTTGGCAGCCTCTTTACAAGAGGTGAGTGTAAATAATCCGAGGACGATTACACTGATGATAATTTTGGATAATTTCATGATGTTCTCCGTTTTAAGTTATACTTTAATGCGGCAAATATATGTAATTTTTATTACAAGAGAATGTTGGTAAATGACATTTATCAGATTATTATATTTTTTTTAACAACTTACATCCCGTTTACCTCCGGAAAGAAAGATCAGGGAGCCCCGGATATCCCCTGCAAAAAAATTGCTTTGTTAATAAAAAATCCTTATAAAAAAACCCATCCGGCTAAAAAACTGTCATAAAATT
>CAZQPD010000171.1:0-12420 GCA_964595235.1 uncultured Polaribacter sp. | reverse complement strand
GTTCCAACAATTCTTTGAGGAATTTCATCCGTTTTTCCGGTATTTTTTTCTCGACGAACGTTACCCGTTGGTCACCGATGGATCCGAATTGATGTTTTCCTGAAAATGTCGTCATATCCGAAAAGTTTTTTGAAAGGTTATTAAATAGGGTCTGCTGAAAATCACAAGGGCAGAGCGTTAAGAAAATGTCCGGTGGACATTTTTAGCGAATGAGCCAGCCTGCCGCGAGGGCAATATAAATACTTCGAATTGAACAAGTTAAAAAAGGCAGGTGCTTCTGTGGAACGAAAACACGTTTTTACCAAATGATATAAATGCAAGACTTTTTGGATAAAACCTTGATTTTTCTTGCATTTTACTATTGACATTATTGAGTAATTCATTCTTTTTTACGTGTTTGAGAGTTTTTCAGCAGACTCTAGTTAGTCGTTTTCGCCTCTATCCGGTTCATTGTCTGTTTGAGCAAGCTCAAATCATTCAACAACCCGTCCAATAGCTCCAACCGGAGCATATTGGCTCCGTCCGACAGGGCTTTTCCGGGTTCGGGATGCGTCTCGAGGAAAATCCCATCGACACCTGCAGCGATACCCGCCCGCGCCAATGTGCCGATATACCGGGGATTTCCTCCGGTGACTCCCGTATCTTGATTGGGACGTTGCAACGAATGAGTGACGTCGAGTACCACCGGTGCTATTTCCCGCAACGCGGGGATATTGCGGAAGTCCACGACCAAATCCCCGTACCCGAACATATTGCCCCGTTCGGTGAGCAAGACGTTGGGGTTGTCCTGGGCAAAGACTTTTCCGGCGGCAAACCGCATACTGCCCGCATTCATGAATTGTCCTTTTTTGATATTGACGGTTTTTCCCGTGCGGGCGGCTGCTACCAGCAGGTCTGTCTGGCGGGCGAGAAATGCGGGAATCTGCAATACATCTACATATTCAGCTGCCATAGCAGCATCCGATTCCTTGTGGATGTCCGTCAGTACGGGAATACGGAAATGCTCCCCGATGCGGCGCAGTATCCGCAACGCCTTTTCATCCCCGATACCGGTAAAACTGTCGAGACGCGAGCGGTTGGCTTTCTTAAAACTGCCTTTGAAAATGTAGGGGATACGGTATTTGCCGGTCAATTCGACGATATGTTCCGCTATTCGCATGGCCATATCCTCGCCTTCGATGGCGCAAGGACCGGCGATGAGGAAAAAACTGCCGCTGTCCGTGTAGCGTATCTTGGGAATGTTCGTTAGATTCATAATGCCGGTGTTTTTTCGGTATGGTTGTTATTTGCGACGGAACAAAGATAACTCAATCGGTAGAAATCGAACAACCAGAGTGGCGGTTTGCTTCCTGTCAGGCGTTTTTCCATCGCCGGGTGGTAAATTTTGAACAATGTGTTCAGCAAGCGGTCACCGCCTGTTTTTCGAAGTAGTAAGTAGTAGCGGAGTAATTTATTGATTTCCGGACGGATGAGATTTTTCCGGTACAGTTGCCAGAGATTTTCCACTGCCACCAGGGTTTTTTTGAGAAATACACCGTTCTCTTCCAGTCCTGTGTGATAGGCGGGATTATCGATATGCCGGACGCGGTATTGTTTTTCGTATAGCCCGTAGCTGAATACGGCGTCTTCGTGTCCGTAACGGCTGATTTGTCCATCGAATTTGTGGCGGTCGAACACCTCTTTTTTCATCAGTGTGTTCGACATGAGCAGGGTCTTATAGGGGCTTTTGTTTCTTTTTTCCACTTTGTGGCTTTCGCGGTTGATGCCGTAATGATACCGGAGACTGGTCTGTGGGCTGTTATCACCCGGGCGGTAGGCGATACCACCGAAATACACATCGGCTTCCGGCTTCCTGATTACATTCAGGTACGTAGTGATAAATTCCTTGCGAACGGGGAGTGTATCGGCGTCCATGAACAGTAGCCAGGGGTATTTGGCTTTCGATGCGAGCAAGTTCCTGATCTTGCTCCTGCCGGTATTGTGTGTTAATTTTTCGAAAATGACACCGGGGTAACTGCTGTTTTCCATACATCCGGGTGCGGGCAGGGGGGAGGCGTCATCCAAGCAAATGATTTCGCAGGCTACCTTTTCCCTGTCTAATTGCGTTAGTAATGCGCGTATCAACGGGCAAGGGTCGTGATTATATGTCGGGATGAGTATGGAAAGCAAGGTTTACCGGGTTTGTGGTACGACTTCGAATACCTTTCCGTTCTCACATTTCAAGGTGGTATGATGGAATTTCAGGATGAGAGAGTAGTCGTGCGTCGCCATGAGTACCGCGGTACCTGATTTGTTGATATCATCCAGTACTTTCATCACTTCTATGGAAGTCCTCGGGTCGAGATTTCCCGTAGGCTCGTCGGCGAGGATGAGCAGCGGGTCATTGAGCAATGCCCGGGCTATGGCGACGCGTTGTTGTTCGCCGCCGGATAGTTCGAATGGCATCTTGAACCCCTTACTGCCTATTTCCACTTTCTGCAACACCTCCTGTATCCGGTTTTTTATCAGAGTTTTGTCCTTCCATCCGGTGGCGCGCAGTACGAAGGCGAGATTGTCGAATACCGAACGGTCGTTCAGCAATTTGAAGTCTTGGAATACGATACCCAATTTTCTGCGGAGGTATGGTATTTGTTTGTCTTTGAGGCTGTTCAGGTCGTATCCCGCTACATAGCCTTTGCCTTCTACCAGCGGGAGGTCTCCGTACAAGGTTTTCATCAGGCTGCTTTTGCCGCTACCGGTTTTCCCTACCAAGTAGTAGAAATCACCGGGGTACATATCCAGATTGACGTCTTTCAGTACCAGGTTTTGACCCTGGAATATGGCGGCGTTTTCCAGGTGTAAGATACTTTCGGGCATGTGAAATTGTTTGCTACAAAACTAATAAAATGAAATTAATAATGAAAAATTAAAAAATGGTGAATGATGAATGGAGAATACCGGGATGATATGGATGATTTTATGAGGCGTTGAATCCAACGTCTCTACCGATACGTATCGAAATGACACGCCAACTATCAACTAAAAACTAAACACTATCAACTAATAAAGTCTTCCTGCAACCCCTTATTATTGGTTTTCCAGCGCTTCTGCACCTCCGACTATCTCCAGTATTTCGCCGGTGATGGCGGCTTGGCGTGCTTTGTTGTATTGGAGGGTGAGTTCGTCTTTGAGTTCGGATGCGTTGTCGGTGGCTTTGTGCATTGCGGTCATACGTGCGCCGTGTTCGGCGGCGTAGGAATCGCGAAGGGCTTTGTAGAGTTGCATTTTCAGTGATTTGGGTATCAGTTGTTCTACGATGACTTCGCGGGAGGGTTCGAACAAGTAATCCGTTTTGTTTCCACTATTGTCCTCTCCGGAGTCTGCTGTGAGTGGCAGGAATGTCTCATGGGTGGGAATTTGCGTAGCGGCGTTTTTGAACCTGTTGTACAGCAGGTCGATTTTATCGTATTTGCCTGTGGCGAACAGTTCCATGAGTTGTCCGGAAATAGCGGCGGCGTTTTCGAAATTTAACCGGTCGAATACGGCTGTTTCATTGCCGGCTACATGCATTTTTTTGACGAGGATATCGTGGGCTTTTTTCCCGATGGTAAATACTTCCACTTGTTTGCCGGCATAAGTGGTGTTGGCAATTTCCAGGGTTTTTTTGATGATATTGGAGTTGAAAGCGCCACACAGACCCCTGTTGGAAGTGATACTGACGAGCAACACTTTCTCTACCGGACGGTTTTCGGTATAGGGGCTACTACCGTCAGCGTCCACCGCTGTGCTGAGTTGCCGGAGCAGTTCGGTGAGTTTATTGGCATAGGGGCGCATTTGGGTGATGGCGTCTTGTGCTTTTTTGAGTTTTGCGGCAGACACCATTTTCATCGCGCTCGTGATTTTCATCGTCGAGCCGATGGAGGTGATGCGGTTGCGTATTTCTTTGAGGTTTGCCATAATGATAGTCTGTTATGAGAACAGGTCTGAAATTTCTTTTGCCACTTTGATCAGGGTATCCATGGCTTTGTCGGTGAGTTTTCCGGCTTTCAGTTCGTCGAGTATGTCGCGGTGTTTCATGTTGAGTAGTTCGAGGTATTTGTCTTCGAATTCTTTGACTTTGTTTACCGGGACGTCTTTCAGCAGGTTTTTGGTACCGGCGAAAATGATAGCGATTTGGTCTTCTACTTTGTAGGGTGAGCTGAGGTTTTGTTTGAGTATTTCCACATTGCGTCTTCCTTTTTCGATGACGTTCAGTGTGGCGGCATCGAGGTCGGAACCGAATTTGGCGAAAGCTTCCAATTCGCGGAATTGTGCTTGGTCGAGTTTGAGTGTACCGGCGACTTTCTTCATGGATTTCACCTGTGCGGACCCACCGACCCGTGAGACGGAGATTCCCACGTTAATGGCGGGCCGGACTCCGGAGTTGAACAGGTCGGATTCGAGGAATATCTGTCCGTCGGTGATAGATATCACATTGGTGGGGATATAGGCGGATACGTCACCGGCTTGTGTCTCGATGATGGGTAGTGCGGTCAGGGAGCCACCGCCTTTTACTTTGTCTTTTATCGATGCGGGGACGTCGTTCATTTGCTTGGCTACGTTGTCATCATCGATGATTTTCGCGGCGCGTTCGAGTAGCCGTGAGTGGAGGTAGAACACGTCTCCGGGATAGGCTTCACGGCCCGGTGGGCGGCGAAGCAGGAGGGATATTTCGCGGTAAGCGACTGCTTGTTTTGACAGGTCGTCATATACGATGAGTGCGGGGCGTCCGGTATCGCGGAAGTATTCGCCTATGGCGGCTCCTGCCATGGGTGCATATACCTGCATGGCGGCCGGGTCTGAGGCGTTGGCAGCGACGACGGTGGTATAAGCCATGGCACCTTTCTTTTCGAACAAGCTGACCAAGGCGGCTACGGTGGAGGCTTTCTGTCCTACTGCTACGTAAATACAATATACGGGCTCGCCGGCATCGTAGAATTCTTTTTGGTTGAGGATGGTATCGACGGCTACGGTGGATTTACCGGTCTGGCGGTCGCCGATGATGAGTTCCCTCTGACCTCTACCTATGGGTATCATGGCATCCACGGCTTTGATACCGGTTTGCAAGGGTTCGTTTACAGGCTGGCGGAATATAACGCCCGGAGCTTTCCTTTCCAGTGGCATTTCGAATAGTTCGCCTTCTATGGGTCCTTTGCCGTCTATGGGGTGTCCGAGGGTATCTACCACGCGTCCTATAATGCCTTCACCCACGCGGATGGAGGATATACGGTTGGTGCGTTTTACGGTAGATCCTTCTTTGATTCCTCCGGAAGGTCCGAGTAGTACGACTCCTACGTTGTCTTCTTCGAGGTTCAGTACCATGGCTTCGGTGCCGTTTTCGAAGGCTACCAATTCGCCGTATTGGGCATTGGTCAATCCATAGACACGGGCGATACCGTCACCTACTTCGAGTACGGTTCCCACTTCGTTGAATGATTCTTTTCCTTCGAATCCTTCGAGTTGTTTTTTTAAGATTGCCGATATTTCTGCGGGTTTTACTGTTGCCATATCCTGTAAGTGTATTTTGTTATTTGGTTAAATTTCTTTTTAGTTCGGTCAATTTGCCAGCGATATCCGCATTGATTTGGATATCGCCTATTCTCAATATATAACCACCTATCAGTGAGGGGTCTGTTTGGTTGGTGAGCCGTATGGTTTTGCCGCCGGCTATTTGTCCGGCTTTTTTCATGATTTTTTCTTTGAGGTCGTCCCGGAGGGGTACTGCCGTGATGACGGTGGCTTCTACGATGCCTTTCATCCGGTTGTAAAGTTTCCGGTAGCTATCGGCTACTTGATGCAGGATTTCCATCCGGTTGTTCTCTGCCAGCAGATCGAACAGGCGGAGAGATACCTTACTGACGGAATTGCCGAACACTGCGGTCAAAATATCGTGTTTTTTGGAGGATTTCAATGTGGGGTTTTGCAGTACGGAAGCCAGTTCGTCGCTGTCTTTCAGAGTTTTTATTATGGATTCCATATCCTCCTGCACGGCTTGTTCTTGGTGGTTATCACGTGCGAAGTCCAATAGTGCTTTGGCATATCTATGTGCGGCTCGTGTACTCATTAGTTTAAGTCTTGTTCTTTCAGGGTTTTTTCGATTAGTTCTACCTGTGTTTTTTCGTCAGCCAGTTTTTCTTTGAGGAGTTTTCCGGCGATTTCCACTGATAATTCGGCTACTTTCTTTTTCAGTTCGCTGACAGCGGCTTGTTTTTCAGTTTCGATATCGCGTTTGGCATCGTTGAGAATACGTTGGTACTCTTCGCGTGCTTTTTGTTTGGCTTCTTCGATGGTTTGGTCGTGGATGCTACGTGCTTCTTTGAGGATAGCTTCCCGTTCCAGCCGTGCTTCTTTGAGTACTTTTTCGTTATGTGCGGTGAGGTTCTGCATTTCCTTGCGTGCTTTTTCGGCTTCTTGCAGGGATTTGCGTATGCCCTCTTCGCGGTCGTCTATGGCTTTGAGGATGGGTTTCCAAGCTACTTTTTTCAGCAGAAAGAGCAAGGCGAGAAAGAGCAGTATTTGCCAGAAGAACAAGCCTACTCCGAAGTCATTTATGAGTTTTTCCATAATGCGGTTTTGTTTTAATGTCCAATGTTTTAGTGTAATCCCCTGTGCAACCAACCGTTGTCACAGGGGATTCATGTGGGTGCTTATCCTGCGAACAGCGCAGCAAAAGCAATACCTTCGATCAAAGCCGCTGCGATCAGCATGGCAGTTTGGATTTTACCGGAAGCTTCGGGTTGGCGTGCAATGGCATCCATGGCAGAACCACCGATTTTTCCGATACCCAAACCGGCTCCTATTACGATGAGTCCGGCTCCGATAATTGTTGGAATTTGCATAACTTTCTGGTTTTAGATTAATATAATGTGTTTGCCGTTAATGTTCATCATGGTGTTCTTCTTTTGCCATCCCGAAATATAAGGCGGACAGCATGGTGAAAATATAAGCCTGCAAGGCTGCTACAAGTAGTTCCAATAGCGATAAGGCAAAAGCCAGACCGAAAGAAAGTGAACTGCCTAACCAATTCTTAAAGATAAACATCAGCCCTATTATGCTCATCAATACGGTATGTCCCGCCAGGATATTGGCATAGAGACGAATCATCAGGGAAAAGGGCTTGATAAAAGTTCCCAGCAGTTCTATGGGTGCCAGTACTATTTTCATAGGTCCGGGTACTCCGGGCATCCAAAATATGTGTTTCCAGTAGTCTTTGTTGGCGGTAAAGGTGGTGATTAAATAGGTTAAAATAGCCAGGGTGAAAGTGATGGTGATGTTCCCGGTGACATTAAGACCGAGTGGGGTGAGCCCCAATAGATTGAGCCCCCATATGTAAAAGAATACCGTCAATAGGTAACCCATGTATTTCTTGTAGTGTTTTTCTCCTATGTTGGGGATGGCTATTTCGTCTCTGACAAATACTACCAATGGTTCCAAAAAACGTGCAATACCTTTGGGGACGGGGGATTTTTTATAGGATTTTGCCATTTTTCCGAACATCCACAGTAATAGCAAGCCCATTAATATTATTCCTATCACGGTCTTGGTAATGGATAAGTCCAGGGGCATGGGGTTGGAAGGGTAGTGGCTTCCTTCTTCGAAGTGCAAGGTGCCTTCCCGATCGGTACGGTATATTTTGGAGTGGTATAACCGGTAGTATTTGCCTTTGCTTTCCACTACTTTTTTCCCGAAATGAAATTTGCTGGAAAGGAAAATATGCAGCCCGTCATCCCAAAGTATGACGGGGAGTGGTATAGACAGGCTTTCTCCGGTTTTTTCACTGTGGTACAGTACGAAATCGTGAGAGTCGAGCAAGTGGTGCTTAATGATATTTTTTATTTCCGATTTGAGGTCCCCGGACTCTTCATGTGATCCTTCCACCCGGGTTTCCGGAGTATGTGTGGTTCCGGAATGCGTGCCGTGTTGGGCGGATAATGGGATAATAACTGACAAAACCAGCCCGGTTATAAACGATAATTTTCGTGCTCTACTCATAGGTATAAATTGTCAGGTTGAAATACCTTTCTGAAAATATTGTGCAAAAATACACTATTCTTTGTTTTGGCAAAATAGCGATTCTATTTTTTTTTACCGCTGAGTAATAGGTTCCCTTTTCATTTCCCGCTCAATATTTTGGATAGAAAAAAGGTCTCAATAATCAGGCTTAAAAAGTATGGTATGAGAAAATACAGGGTTTCACCGGTGTCGATTGTCCCGTCTGCGTTGAATACAGGATAAAAAAAGATAAAAAATACGGCGAATTTCAACAAGCTGCCAGCCATAAATGAAAAACCGGTGAGATGTAAGTGTTTTTTTGACATCCGTACGATGGCGGTGAAAATAATTGCCGCTAATACGAAATGCGTAGCATATGAGAGGAAAAAGTATTTATCTGGGGTGCTATTAAGTCTATGAAGTACGGCGGCGTGAATGAGAAGGGCGGCTCCCAGGGTAGTGGAGAGTGCCATAAAGAAATTTTTATAACTGCTTGCCGTCATTTTTTCCGTTCATTGTTTTCAGTTCGCGGACCAGGCTCCAGACGGAATATATGAAAGCAAGGATTATCAAGCCTGCGGTAAATGTCTTTCCCGTTTGGTAATGTGCATCTAATTTTTTGCCGGCATATGCGCCGAGATAGATGGTGATGCCTATCTGAAAACCCAGTCCGCTGAAACGGGCGAATTTACGAAGCCGTGACCCTGGATTCGCCGGTTTCTTTATTTTCATTTTTTAAGGCTTTGATTCCCTTCATGTTACAGGTCCCATTAAAAACGGCTCCTGGTTCCACTTCGAGTTTTTCGATGAATATTTCACCTTCTATGTTTGCAGGCGTTCGAATAACGAGGATGTTTTTACAATTAATTGTGCCTGATACATATCCCTCAATATCGGCACTGTTGCATTGCAGGTTTCCAATGAATTTACCATCTTTTCCTATTACTACTTTTCCGGAAGTTTTGAGGTTCCCTTCCAGAGTTCCGTCGATCCGATAATCTCCTTCGCTTGTGATATCACCGGTAACCTTGCTGGTAATACCGATGAGATTCCGTGAGTTGTTGTTCTGTTGGTTTTGTCTGTTTTGTTTTTTGTTTGATGAGAGCATTTCAGGTTAATTTTGGTTAGTTATTAGTAAAATATTCAGGTTGTGTTTTGAAGGTCAGGAGTATTTTTTTTCGTTATTATTCATTTTATTTCCTATCTATCGCTCGTTCTATTTTTTGCCGTCGTCCGGGAAGAGGGGCGCCTCCCCCTTCGAACAGGGATGGTGATTTCTTTTCAGGTTTTTTGCTTTTGTTTTCCCTTTGTTTGTCACGGGCTTTTTTCTCTGCTTGTTCTTTTCTTTTTTTCTTTACTCCGTTGAGTATATCGAGTAGTTCTTGTGCGCGTTCGGCTTGTCCGGTTTTCGGGTAATTGCCTATGACGTATTCCAGTTGTTTTTTGGCAGCTTCTTTTCCTTTTGATTTGTATAATGCCAATGCTTTCAGCAGGTCGAATTTTGCCACTACCGGGTCATCTCCGTACAATGCCTCGGCGTGGTTACATTCTTCTATGACCGAGTCGTATTTTTCATAAAATTCATAATCGCAATAGACTTTTTCGTAGTGGGCTTCCGGCGAATCGGCAGCTAATTCCACATTTTCCGAAGGATGTAATAAACGGTAAGCGAACCGGCTCTCGGGATATTTTTCCGTCAGGATGTTTTTGTATTGTTCTGCTTTGCCGGGGTTGGTTTTTTGGTATATTTTGTACAAATGATAATAGGCGGTGGGCAGGTTCTTGTGTCCTGGGTTTTCGTTGACGAATCTTTCCAAACGCTCTGTGGCGAGGTCATAAGCCTTGAATTTTTCTTTGTATGCCAGACCGAGTTGGTAAAGGGCTTTGGCATTTTCCCGTTGCATTTCCGTAAGGATTTTTTCATCATCAGGGATGAGAGACATGTAGTAGGTTATGTCGTAACGTTTCGATTTATCGTCCGGCAATGCATTGGTTTTATTTTGTGCCCGGTGTTCTCCGCCGGCTATTCCACTGCGTTCGGTGCGCCAATTGTCTTGCAGTTGTCTTTTGCCCCAGGTGCGTTCGAATTCGGCTTTGCCGAATCCTACGGTTTGCGGGTTGTAGAAATACCACTTGCCGCCCTGGGACCGGTTTTTGCTACCGTTCCGCGAGGGTAACCCTGGTATGTTTTTGGCTGTTTTTCCCCGTTGCATGTTTCTGTTGTCGAATGTGGGCAGTCCGCCGGATGCGGCATTCCGTTCCGCATTTTATTTTTTGATAGCAGCTATTTTGTCGGCTTTTTTCAGGCTGTCGATATATTTGGTGAAGTAGGCGGCTCTTTGCATAGAATCCATAGCTACCAGTCTGAAAATGCTGTCATTGGCGTGTAGCAAGGTTTCGTATTCGATTATTTCGTCGAGGCTTTTTCGTTTTCTTTTGAGTTTTCTGATACGTTTGGATTTCTTGTCGGGTGCCACGGCGAGCAGGCTGTCGTAATATGATCCTGCGCGTACGTATTGTGAATGGTTGAAGTAGTAATTACCGAGCAATTCGTATGATTTGCTTTTTTGGTAGGCTTGAACTTCCGGTGCCCCGGTGGATTTTTTTAGTTTTTCCAGGGCGGTTTTTTCATTTTGGTCGAGGAAGTCGAGTAAAGCGGCGTGGTAATACAGTTCACCGAGGTATTTTTTGTTTTCGTAATGTTTTATCAATGTGGCTATTTTCTTTTTCAGTTCCTCGTGCGGGGTGCTGTCATTGGCATTTTTAGCCAGTTCCATATAGGCGTGGATATGGTATTTTTGAGGTGATTTTTTGTATTTTAATATTTTTTCGAACATGGTATTGCTCGAATCCAACAGGTTTTTCTGGCGGTACAATTGTCCTAAAATAAACAGGTTACGTGCATATTGAGCGGGATTTTCGTGGGTGTGTACGGCTTTTTTTAGGTACCGGATGGTTTTGTCGAGGCTGTCTAATGAGGTATAAGCCATTGCCATGGCGGTATAGGCTTCTTCCCGTATCCGGTCGTCGGTTTTGGGGTTTTTCAGGACTTTTTCGAGTGTTTCCAGCGCTTGTTCTTCGTTTTGCAGACGTATTTGTGTTTTCGATTTCCAAATCAGCAAATCCCTGTACAGGTCTCCTTTGGGGTAGTAGCGGATGATGTAGTTGAATGCTTCGAGTGCGGGGATGAACCGTTGGGAGTAATAGCGTGCTTTGCCCAGTAGAAAATAAGCGTCATCCATTTGTTTGTTGTACTCGGTTCCGTCTTCCTGGATGCTGTGTTTTTGCACGGCTTTGACGGCTTTTTCTTCGGCGATATCGAAGGGGTTTTTGGCACTTTCGTTTTTCTGTCCGGGCAGTTCGATACGGTCTTCGTCGATGCGCAGGGGTTCTATGGGCAGTATTTCCCAGAAATTATCGTCATATTCCTCGTTGAGTTGCCGTATTCCTTCGTTCAGGGCGTTGTTACCGTTGTACAGGATGTTGTATTTGGAGGTAGTGCTGTGGAATCCCCGGCTTATCGAGTTGTTCTTCCGGGTGGAGCATGCTTGTGAGACAATGATGGAGATTACTATGAGGTACAATATTTTTTTCAAGATGCTGTGGTTTTCTGTTGGTTATTCACATATTGTCAGGTCATTGCAGGTAATTTTCTATTTTTTGCAAGGCATGTTGCATAGCGGTTTTTTCCGTCAATATACCGGTGATTTGATCCATATGTATTCTTTCCTGTGTCATAGTATCCCGGTCGCGCAGGGTTACTGTTCCGTCTTCTTTGGTTTGATGGTCCACGGTGATGCAGTAGGGGGTTCCTGCCGCATCTTGTCTGCGGTATCTTCTTCCGATAGCGTCTTTTTCGTCATAGGTGGTGTTCATGTGGTATTTCAATCTGTCTCGTATTTGCCGTGCTATTTCCGGCAGTCCGTCTTTTTTTACCAGGGGCAAGATGGCGGCTTTGACCGGGGCGAGCACCGGTGGAATGCGAAGAACGGTACGTATGCTGCCGTCGTCGAGAGTTTCTTCTACCAGTGCGTTCGAAAGAACGGCGAGCACCATACGGTCCAGGCCGATAGAAGTTTCGATGACGTAGGGGACGTAATGTTCGTCATTTTCCGTATCGTAATAACGTAGTTTTTTGCCTGCGTATTGTTCATGTGCTTTCAGATCGAAGTCGGTACGGGAGTGGATGCCTTCGAGTTCTTTGAACCCGAAGGGGAATTCGTACTCGATATCGGCTGCGGCATCGGCGTAATGCGCGAGTTTTTCGTGTGTATGAAAGCGGTATTTTTCCTGTGGGATGCCGAGGGACAGGTGCCAAGCCATACGTCTTTTTTTCCACACTTCGTACCAGTGCATTTGTTCGCCGGGTTTGACGAAGAATTGCATTTCCATCTGTTCGAATTCGCGCAT
>CAZQPD010000170.1:0-10157 GCA_964595235.1 uncultured Polaribacter sp. | reverse complement strand
AGATATGCCCATCGCCGAGCAATCCGATGAGCAAAGACTCGATCATATGCCGCTGACCGACCACCGCTTTATTGACTTCGGAAGTAAGCAAGTCGATAAATGCGGCATCCCGGGCGATTTTCTCATTGATGGCTTGAATGTCGAAATTCGGTGTTTCATTCATGGCTTTTTTGTTTTTAGAAAAGCGATGCAAGGTGCAAAAACTTTACTTTTTCAAGTGTTAAATTTTTTATAAAAACAAACCGGCACTCGCTATCGATATATTATTAATTGAAAAATGAAACATACGGGAATGGTGCGGATGGGGTGGATGATTTGCGTAAAGCCGTTGTATGCAATGGCTCTACAACGCTACCGCTCCGTAGCGAAATGACACGTGCATTATCACCGGTATTTATCCTCTTTCTCCGTGAGCAAGTCCACATAATTCAGATAGCGGAACACGGCGATATCACCGTTTTCCACCGCGCGGATTACTGCGCAGCCGGGTTCGTTGAGATGGCGGCAGTTGTGATAGCGGCATTGGGATTTCAGGGCGAAAATTTCGCGGAAATAATCCCCGGTTTCCTCCTCTGAAAAATCTACAACACCAAAACCTTTTATTCCCGGTGTATCAATAATATAACCGCCGAAACTTAAAGTGTGCATTTCAGCGTATGTCGTCGTGTGGGCGCCTTGTTGTTCGCGGCGGGTCAATGCTTTGGTACGAAGCTTTAAGCCCGGTTCCAAGCGGTTGATAAGGCTGGATTTTCCCGTTCCCGAATGTCCGGCGAACAGGCTTACCCGGTCTTTCATCAGTTCTTTCAGGGATTCCAACCCTCTCCCGTCCACCGCGGATGTTTCCAAGCAGGTGTATCCGGTTTTTTCATAGACTTCTTTCCAGCTGTTCAAGACTTCCAAGTCCGCTTCGCCGTATTTATCCATTTTGTTGAATACCAATACGGTTTCCAGGTCATAGGCTTCCGCCGTAGCGAGAAACCGGTCGATAAACGCCGTAAATGTACGGGGAAACCGGATGGTCACCAGCAAGAACACACGGTCGATATTCGCAGCAATGATATGTATGCGCTTGGATTGTTTGACCGAACGCCGCGGGATATAGTTTTTTCGCGGTTCAATTTCCTGGATGATACCCGTCTGCCCTTCCATACTTATTTTTACCCGGTCGCCTACGGCGACCGGGTTGGTGCTTTTGATTCCACGTATCCTGAACTTTCCGCGAACCCGGCAATCCACTTCCTTGCCGTCGTCCGTCAGAACTTTGTACCAGCTACCCGTGGATTTGACCACCAATCCGTGAATGTATGGTGTTTCTTTCATAGATAACAAAAGTACGCTTTTTGCCAAAAATACCGTTTCTTTGCCGTATGAATATCATGACGGTCGAAAATATAGAAAAATCATTTGGCGAACGCCTGCTGTTTGCCGGCTTGTCTTTCGGGATATCAAAGGGTCAAAAAATAGCTTTTATCGCGCGCAACGGCGTGGGAAAAACCACCCTTCTCAACATTATGGCTGGACGTGAAACACCCGATGCGGGACAAGTGGTGTTCCGGAAAAATCTCAAAATATCATACCTGCCACAGGAAAATGAACTGGACCCCGGATTGACTATCGAACAAACCATACTGGCTACTGACAATCCGGTATTGAAAATCATAGACTCGTACCGGAAAGCCTTGCAAAACCCGGATGACAAAAAGGCTTACCAAGCAGCTTTCGACGCTATGGAACGGCATCAGGCATGGGATTTCGAAACGCATTACAAGCAAATACTGTCACGGTTGAAATTCGACGATTTAAGCCGTATTACCGGCACGCTTTCAGGCGGACAACAACGCCGGCTCGCCCTGGCGTTAGCGCTATTAAACGAGCCCGGACTACTCATCCTGGACGAGCCGACCAACCACCTCGACCTCGATATGATAGAATGGTTAGAGCAGTATTTGACCCAAACGAAAATCACCTTGTTCATGGTCACGCACGACAGGTACTTCCTCGAACGTGTCTGCGACGAAATCATAGAGCTCGACCGGGGAAAAATTTACAAATACACGGGAAACTATTCCTATTACCTCGAAAAAAAACAAGCCCGGATAGCCGTAGAAGCCGCCGGAATAGAAAAAGCCAGGAACCTGTACCGCAAGGAACTCGAATGGATACGCCGGACCCCTATGGCACGTACGTCCAAAGCCAAATACCGAGTGAATGCCTTCGAAAAAATCAAAGAAGAAGCGCATAAAAACATTGACGAAAAAAAAGTGCAATTGGAAATCAATATCCGGCGTTTGGGCAGCAAAATCGTGGAACTGCACAAGGTAGAAAAGGCATTTGGCGGTAAGCCGGTCATCAGGAATTTTTCCTATACTTTCAAACGGGGTGAGAAAACCGGTATCATCGGCGCCAACGGAAGCGGAAAATCGACCCTGCTGCAAATCATAACGGGAAAAATACCTCCTGACAAAGGCAAAGTGGTCACCGGTGACACGGTATATTTCGGTTATTATACCCAGCAAGGCATTTCGTTCGAACCCGGACAAAAGGTCATCGATATCATCAGGGAATACGGCGATTACATTCCCTTGACCAAAGGCAGGAAAATATCCGCCGCACAGCTACTCGAACGGTTTTTGTTCGACCGCAAACAACAATACGACTACGTCGAAAAATTGAGCGGAGGGGAGAAAAAACGCCTGTTGCTCTGTACGGTACTCATCGGTAATCCGAATTTTCTCATCCTCGATGAACCGACCAACGACCTGGATATCATTACACTGAATGTGTTGGAAGATTTTCTGTCGGATTTTCCCGGCAATCTGTTGGTCGTGTCGCACGACCGGTATTTTATCGACAAAACCGTCGAGCAACTGCTGGTGATAGAGGACGGTCATATCAGGAGTTTTCCCGGCAACTATTCGGACTATTTGCAGTATGTGAAGTCCAAAGTATCCAAAGAGAAGAAACCGAAAAGCCCGAAAAAAGAAAAACCAGCGGTACAAAAACTCACCTACAGCGAACGGAAAGAGAAAGAGCGGTTGGAAAGCGAAATAGAGGCATTACAACACAAGAAAAAACTCCTCGAACAAGGGTTTGTAGAAGGCGGTATTCCCGAAGGGAAAATATACGAAGCAGGGGAACTGCTACGGAAAATCATCGCCGAACTCGAAGCCAAGGAAATGCGTTGGTTGGAGCTGGAAATTAAAGGCGAAAACCATTGATTTACAAACCGTTTCTACAGGTGGTATAAAGTATAAAACGAAGCCGGGTATCTACCGTTTTTGAAGAAAAGCACCCCGGCTCATGAAAGATATTCTCTTTGCCGGAGGTTTTCGATAAGCGGGGTGATTTTCCTTCGCTTGTCATATCCCGCCGTTCCGGCGAAATGTCAAACGTGCCGGGCAGGAAAAAAATTTGTTGTTATCCGTTCACTTCAAAGAATTTTCCCGGCAACGGGTTTACCACTCCTTGCAGTTCCATATTCAACAATATTCCCGAGAGTTTATAGACGGGTATTCCCGTTTCTACCGAAATGGTATCCAGCAGGCTTTTTCCTTTTTCTTTCAAATAATCATATACGGTTTTTTCCTCACCTTCCAGATCGAAGGACATCCGGGTTTGCACGGCTTTCGGCTTCTTACTGCCTGTCCGGTTTGACCAATTGAGGTAATATACCAAGTCATTGGCGTTGTTTAGTATGGCCGCTTTATTATTACGTATCAACATATTGCATCCTTCACTCCATATATCGTCGAACCTTCCCGGAACGGCAAAGACCTCTCTACCGTAGGAGAAAGCCATATCAGCGGTGATAAGAGCCCCTCCTTTCTTGGCGGATTCCACGACGATTACGGCGTCAGACATACCTGCCACGATACGGTTCCGGGAAATAAAATTTTCGCGAAGCGGTAATTCGTCATGATGAAATTCGGTATAAAATCCTCCGTTCTCCAAGACGCGTTCTACATATGTACGGTGTGGATGCGGATACGTCTGATCGATACCATGAGCCATTACCGCTATAGTTTGCAGTCCGTGGTGCATGGCTTCCAAATGTGCTGTAATATCCACACCATAAGCAAATCCGCTAATTATTACCGGATTGTAAGGGCTAATGTCTTTTATAAAGCGTTCGATAAACCGTTTTCCGTATGCAGTCATTTTACGCGTTCCCACGATACCGATAGCCGGGCGGTCATCCCAAACTATATTTCCCTTGGAAAAAAGCAAGATAGGTGCATCGTGGGTTTCGAGTAAGCGCTTGGGGTATGCCTCATCGGTAAAACCTGTAAAACGGATTCGGTGGTATAAGATATATTCCACTTCTTTTTCCGCCTTTTCCAATAGTGTTTTATCATGAAGTGCCGATAGGATTTTGCTGCTGATACCAAAAGTTTTGCCCAAACGGTTTTCCGGTGTTTTGAAAACGGCTTCGGCACTTCCGGCGGTTTTTATTAACCTCTTGGCTAATACTGCACCTATTCCCTTGGCTTTTTGCAAGGCGACGTAATACAGCAGCTCTTTTTCGGTCATGTCATCAAATTTTTTCCGGTGAGGTATTCGGCTATTTGAACGGCATTGGTTGCGGCACCCTTGCGCAAATTGTCCGCCACTACCCACATATTAAGAGAATACGGGAAAGAATGGTCCCTTCGTATCCGCCCTACAAAGACTTCGTCTTTGCCATGGGCATACTGTGGTGTCGGGTACAAAGCTGCTGACGGGTCGTCCAGCAATACTACACCGGGTGTACTGCCGAGTAGGCGTCTTACTTCCCCTGTATCAAAATCTGTGGAAAAACTGACATTGATGCTTTCGGCATGACCTCCGGTGACTGGTATCCTGACAGCAGTAGCCGTTATTGCCAGTTCCGGTGTTTCCAATATTTTCCGTGTTTCGTTTACGAGTTTCATCTCCTCTTTGGTGTACCCGTTGTCGAGAAAAACATCGCAATGGGGCAAGGCATTACGGTAGATGGTATGAGGGTAAATTTTCCGTGAAGGCGGCTGCCCGGCTTCTTCCTCTTCCAATTGCCTGACGGCTGCTTTTCCGGTGCCTGTGACGGACTGATAGGTAGAAACGACTATCCGTTCTATTCCATATGCCTTATGCAAAGGCGCCAAAACCATAACCATTTGAATTGTCGAACAATTCGGGTTGGCAATAATTTTTGTATTTGAATGCAGGGAATGAGGGTTGATTTCGGGTACTACGAGAGGAATATGTGGGTCCATCCGCCACGCTGATGAATTATCAATGACGGCACAACCTGCCCGGGCAAACTCCGGCGCCCAGATACGTGAAACATCCGCTCCGGCTGAAAACAAAGCGATTTGAGGCTGCTGCCGCAACCCCTCTTCTATGTCAACTACCTGCCATTCTTTTCCGCGAAAAGTAACTTTTCCGCCCGCCGACCGCCCGGATGCAACCGGAATTAGACGGCTCACCGGAAAATCCCTTTCTTCCAATACCCGTAGCATAACCCCACCTACTAATCCGGTTACTCCGACAACAGCTATTTTCATAATAATAAATTTGATGCAACCGGACAAAAATAACGATATTCGCTTTCCCGGAAGTGAAATGCCGGGAAAATATTGCTCATTTTTTTATTTTTTCCGGTTTTCCCAAAGTTTGCTATTGCAAAAATTTGTGCATAGCTGCAAATTTTATTGTATTTTTGTCTCTTGTCAAAATCGCAAACACATATCGAAATATTCGGGGCAAGGGTACACAACCTCAAGAATATCGACTTGTCCATTCCGCACGAAAAACTCGTGGTGGTAACGGGATTGAGCGGTAGCGGCAAGTCTTCATTGGCATTTGACACCATTTATGCCGAAGGACAGCGGAGGTATCTCGAAACGTTCTCGGCTTACGCACGAAAATTTCTCGGGACCCTCGAACGCCCCGATGTGGATAAAATAGAAGGACTCTCGCCTGTCATTTCCATCGAACAGAAAACCACGAACAAAAATCCGCGTTCTACCGTAGGTACCGTCACGGAAATTTACGATTTCTTACGGCTGCTCTTTGCCCGTGCGGGGGAGGCTTTTTCCTACAAAACCGGAAAAAAAATGGTGCGCTATAATGAGGAACAAATCATCCGCTGGATAGAACAGGAGTATGAAGGAAATGAAATTACCCTACTGGCACCGGTGGTTCAATCGCGAAAAGGACATTACAGGGAACTATTCGAACAAATAGCCAAACGGGGCTTCCTGCGGGTCATGGTGGACGGCGAATTGACGGAAATTACCAAAGGGATGAAACTCGACCGGTACAAGATACACGATATTTCCATCGTCATAGACCGGGTGAAGGTAAAAAAAGGCTCCAAGCGGTTACAAGAGAGCATCAAGACGGCACTGTATCACGGCGACGAGGTCTTACAAGTACTCTACGGGAGTGATATCAGGTATTTCAGCAAGAAATTAATGTGCCCGGATACCGGTATCGCTTATCCCGACCCCGAACCCAATACGTTCTCGTTCAATTCCCCCAAAGGTGCCTGCCCACATTGTAACGGTTTGGGATATGTCAATGAAATTAACATGGACGCTCTTATCCCCGACCCGTCGATATCCATTAGAGCCGGTGGAATAGAAGCTGCCGGAGTGTATAGAAACACCTGGATTTTCAATCAATTGGAAGCTATCGCTATCCGGTACGGGTTTTCGTTGGACGACCCCATAAAAAAAATCCCCGGGGATGCTATGCAAGCGATTCTGTATGGAGCCGAAGACTTCTTCGAAGTAGAGAACAAAAACCTCGGTATTACCCAACGTTACCGCATCCGCTTCGAAGGTTTGGTCAATTTCATCCGGGAACAATACAAAAATACCGAATCGAAAAAGGTGCGGCGCTGGGCAAAACAATTTATGAGTGAAAAAACTTGTGAAGTATGTGGCGGTGCCCGCTTGCATGAGATAGCCCTGCATTACCGGATAGCCGGAAAGAATATCAGCCAATTGGCCACTATGGATATCAGCGATTTGGCAAAATGGATAGAAGAACTACCCGGCAGTCTGGACGAACGCCGATGGAAAATAGCCGGGGAAATTCACAAGGAACTGAAAGCGAGGACGGGATTCCTGCTCGGGGTGGGCTTGGATTATTTGCATTTGAACCGTTCTACGCGTTCGCTATCGGGAGGGGAATCCCAACGCATCCGGCTGGCTACACAAATCGGTTCACAACTCACGGGCGTATTGTATATTCTCGACGAACCGAGTATCGGGTTGCATTCGAGGGACAACGAACGGCTGATACGATCACTCGAAAATCTACGCGACATCGGAAATTCGGTAATAGTGGTCGAACACGACGAAGCCATGATGCGCCGTGCGGATTGGATTATCGATATGGGACCGGGAGCAGGGGCACACGGAGGAGAAGTGGTGGCGCAGGGACCCTACCACAGCATTTCGCGGAGCGGAACCCTGACGGCACAATACCTCACAGGTGCAAAAAGCATCCCCCTGCCGGAAAAAAGACGCCGCGGAAACGGGCATTTCCTCGTGCTCAAAGGAGCAACGGGTAATAATTTGAAATCGGTAAACCTGAAAATCCCCCTCGGCACACTGACGCTGGTCACCGGTGTTTCGGGCAGTGGAAAATCGAGTTTGATAAACGACACCTTGTACCCTGTCTTGCTCAAACATTACTACCGGGGCGTCAAAGAACCCCTACCGTACAAAGGCATCAAAGGCTTGGAACATTTGGACAAAATCATCGATATCGACCAATCACCCATCGGACGAACCCCGCGCTCCAATCCCGCTACTTATACCGGTGTTTTCACCGGAATACGTTCATTGTTCGCACAAGTGCCCGAAGCCAAAATCAGAGGGTACAAACCGGGCAGGTTCTCTTTCAATGTCAGCGGAGGGCGCTGTGAAACTTGTAAGGGGGCGGGAATACGGATAGTGGAAATGAATTTCTTGCCGGACGTACAAGTGCTCTGCGAAACCTGTCTGGGGAAACGCTTCAACAGGGAGACGTTGGAAATCCGCTACAAAGGCAAATCCATCTCGGACATTCTCAATATGACAGTGGAAGAAGCCGTGCATTTCTTCGAGCCTATTCCGAAAATATCCCGGAAACTCCGGACCCTTCTCGATGTGGGTTTGGGATACATCCGCCTGGGACAACCCTCGACTACATTGAGCGGGGGCGAAGCCCAGCGCATCAAATTAGCCGCCGAGCTGTCCAAAAAAGCCTCCGGACGTACTCTGTATATCCTGGACGAACCGACCACCGGACTACATTTCGAAGATATCAAAGTGCTAATGGACGTCCTGCAAAAACTGGTGGACAAAGGCAATACCGTTCTCATCATCGAACACAATATGGATGTAATCAAACTCGCCGATTATATCATCGATATGGGACCGGAAGGTGGAAAATACGGGGGGGAAATTATCTTCGAGGGTACCCCGGAACAGTTAGTACGGAAAAAAACCGGTTATACCGGAAAATATTTAATAGATTATCTCACCAAAAAAACCATAAAATCATGATGACCAATGACGATAGAATGATACGTAACAAATTACGTCAAAAAACATGGAACGAAATCAAGACCAACGACTCTTGGGCGATTTTCAAAATCATGTCGGAGTTCGTGGAAGGCTATGAACGCCTCAGCCGGATAGGACCATGTGTCAGTATTTTCGGGTCCGCACGGACGAAACCGGGTGAACCCGATTATATAATGGCAGAGGAAATCGCTTACCAACTCACCCAACACGGCTTCGGAATCATCACCGGAGGAGGTCCCGGCATTATGGAAGCCGGAAACAAAGGTGCCCGGCGTGGTGGCGGGGTTTCGGTAGGACTGAATATCGAATTGCCGTTCGAACAACACGACAATCCGTATATCGACCCCGATAAGAGTTTGGACTTCGACTACTTTTTTGTCCGTAAGGTAATGTTTGTAAAATATGCACAGGGATTCGTAGTGATGCCCGGCGGCTTCGGAACCATGGACGAACTGTTCGAAGCCATCACTTTGATACAAACCCGCAAAATCGGGCGTTTCCCCATCGTATTGGTGGACAGCGAATTTTGGAGCGGTTTGTTGGATTGGATACGGAAAGTAGTACTCGAAAAACACAAGAACATCAGCCCGGAAGATATGAACTTATTCCGCGTGGTGGATACGCCGGAAGAAGCGGTAGAACACTTCGTACGCTTCTATGCCAAATACAACCTGTCACCGAACTTTTAGGGAAATATTACCTGAAAAAAATTTTTTAGTTGATAGTTTTGAGTTTTTAGTTGATAGTTGGGGGATCCTGTCATTTCGATACGGAGCGACAGCGGAGTGAGAAATCTTTTTCATTAAATAGGGCCTGCTGAAAAATGGCAGAAGTGCCTGAATTTTTTAATTTGTGAGATGATGATGTATATGAATACTTCGAATTGAATTATAAGTTTTGGTATATTAAATAAGGTTTTTGTATTTTCGCCAACAAATAAGTTATCATGAATAAATGGATTATTTCCCTATTATTTATCGTTATATCGACAATTAATCTTTTATCACAGGATATTGACATCTATCAGAAAGGGAAAAACGACAATTATAATATTCCTTCGATCCCAAAAGGGATGACATATGAGGAGTTTAATATACTTTCATACCATACACGAATAAAAGATATGATGTATGCCACTATTGTGCCGGGATATATGCACTTTCGGATTGGAGAGAAAAAGAAAGGTTACTGGTTGCTTGGAATCAGGTTGGCGGGTTATGCAGCTATGACCGGAGTGTATTATAGTGCCAAAGCACACTTGTATAATGTAGATGGAGAGAATTTCTCCACTGAAGAAGAAGATGCCAAAAACAGACATGAGAATGTATTTTACTCTGCCTTAACAATTGCTGTGTCTTCTTATTTGTATGATGTGATTCACGGTGATTATTTATTACATGAAAAACAAGAACAAATTCGATATAAATATGCCATTACTGCTTTACGAACGAGCGGTTATAAGTCAGATAAATGGTATCCGGCATTATGTTTGACATTATCTTTTTGATTCTGTAATGCCGAATGCTTTACGGATGACTTTTTTCTATTGGTTTTTTCCGGATGAATAATTCGGGTTTGCTGAAAATCACAGAAGTGCCTGAATTTTTTAATTTGTAG
>CAZQPD010000169.1:0-6175 GCA_964595235.1 uncultured Polaribacter sp. | reverse complement strand
GCCGCCGCCGGATGATTCCGGTAATACGGAACAACGCATTATCGATAAACTCACCGCAGGCCCGGCCACCTCACGCGAACTCGCCGGTTCTCTCGGAATACCCGGCGAAATTTTGATACGGAACTTGCGCCAAATGCTACTCGACGAACGTATCAAAATAGATAAAAGAAACAGATATTATATTCCGTGATACGGAAATGCCGGAAATCATCCCGGCATGGCGGTGATAGAGCCTGTCATTCCGGACGAACAACGTTGTAGAGACGAACGACGGTGTAGAGACGCCCAAATTGGGTGTCTCTACACCGTGTACTGGGTGGTTAGAAAAAGATTTCTCCCTCCGGTCGAAATGACACGGCACACTAACTATCAACTAAAAACTAAACACTATCAACTATCAACTAATAAATTTTTCCGCCAATACGCCAAACCCACCAACAGCACCAATGCCAACACTGCGGGGACTATCCAAAAAGGTATAGGTACCGGATCTCCGGTAGCGTACGAATGCATCCCCGACAGATAATAATTTACCCCGAAATAGGTCATTATCAAAGTACCGATAGAAAAAAGCGCCGCCGTATGGTAAGCGAAAGTACCTTTCAGACCCGGAATCAACCGCATGTGCAGTACGAATACATACACCATCATGGATATAAGCGACCATACCTCTTTCGGGTCCCAACTCCAATACCTTCCCCAACTCTCACTCGCCCATACCCCGCCGAGAAAGGTTCCGAGACTTAAAGCATACAACCCCACCGTCATCGATGATTCGCTGATATACGTCAGCTCCTTCAATGTACGGGTAAAATGCCGGTGGTTTGCAGAATTTCTGAAAACATATATCACCATAGCCATCAAACCCAGCAACGAGCTCATACCGAGAAAACCGTAACTCGCCGTTATGACCGCCACATGTATCATCAACCAATAAGACTTCAACACGGGTACCAGATTGCTGATTTCGGGGTTCATCGAGCTTCCGTGGGCAATACCGAGCAGGAATGAAGCGAAAAGAACCGTAGTGGCCAAAGTAAACTTGTTGTGACGGCGGCTATATACCAAACCGGCTACCACGGTGACAAAAGCGATAAACACCACCGATTCGTATCCGTCACTCCAGGGCGAATGCCCTGAAATGTACCAACGCAATCCCAATCCTCCCAGGTGAAACATCAAACCCAGTACCGCCAAAGCGGAAAAGACTTTCAGCCAGGTGTTTACCCACCTCCTGCCGGGACGGAACAAATTGATGAATACCAAAAACAACAACATCGTTCCCACTGCCATATAATAGAACATCAAACGCTTGAAAACATTCACTTTGTTGTATAGGATTTCCGCCTGTATCTTTGTCTGCGAAGGCATCAGATGAGCGGCGGATTTCCGCTGGTAGCTCTCGATATATCCCAAAAATTCATCTGCCTGTGAATAATCACCGCTCTGTACGGCTTTCCACAGAGCAACCATATAGAGCCTGTGCATGACTACGACCAAAGTATCTTTTCCGCTGAAAGCCAGGGTATCCAATCCCGTGTACCACGTATTGTTCCTGTCACCCTTCTTCGGATAGATACGCATCATATCCCCGCGCAAAACCGAGAGCCAGACATTTATCCTGTCATCCAATTTGATAATTTCTTTATCCGTGGCATTCTGGTCGGACTTCTTCATCCTGAACAAACGGTTTACCCGTTCTTCCAAGCCGTATTTGCCGTTCCGGAACACATTGAACACACTGATATGACCGTCCTTCACCCCCAGATCTTTACTCAATTCCGTCCCCAACAGTCCGGGTTTTGCTTTCACGATATATTCCCGGCTCCATACTCCGGGAAAAACCTGCGCCGACAACAATACTTGCCCGGCTGTAAGCCCATGGTATGTGTCTTTCTTATATACCTTTCTCAATACCTCCAATGCATATGTATTTACGGGTTTGATCCTCCCGCCGAAATCCTGTATCAACAACCTGCCGAATCGCTCCGCATGTGCACGGTTTACCGTATAATTCCGTAAATCCGTAGTATCCCTTTCTTGTGCATGAAGTAGTGCGGTAGCCGACAATAGCGTGATAACCAATGCTTTTTTCGACAACTCATCGAGTTTTCGCGAAAGGTACCTGAAACGCGTCTTACCGGTGAACAGGGCAAATATCATCCCCAAACCCATCAGGAAATAACCGGAATACGTGATAAGCATTCCCCAAAAATCGTGGTTGACCGAAAGAACCGTACCTAATTCATCCGGATCGTACGAGGCTTGAAAAAAACGGTACCCCCGGTAATCCAACACGTGATTCATATAGATGTCATAATCGAAATTTTTGTTTTTCCCGGCATCCATAATATGCACTTTACTCATATAAGACGAAGGGGAATGCGTACCGGGATACCGCTCCAAAATAAAATCATCCAGCCTGACGGCAAATGGCAGTTCTATCTCTTTCGAACCGTAATACAACAGGTAATTCAATCCGTTCAACGACACGCGTACCGGCCGTGGGGAAGCTCCCGCCGCACCTTCCAGCTCCACTTCCTCCGATTGACCGCCACTACGGATTTCAAGCCGTAACCTGTCGTAGGGATAATCGTTCTTTTCGTTAGCATTTGCCGGAACGGCTTCCACCTTTCCCCGCTGCACCCCTTGAAGTACAAAACGCGCCGTACCGAACCCGTACAACCTGCCGGAGGACATCCGGTATATACTGTCCTTTGCCAGTACTTCCCGGCTCATATCCTGCATATTCATCACATTGCCCTCTACCGGGGAAACCAAATAGAGTTCCCCGTCGCGCAGGCTAAAATTGACGGCTCCTTCTACCGGTTTGCCGAAAGTGAGCAAAATACCTCCGGCAAAACGGGTTTCCCCGTTTTTCAAAAAGACCTCTTCCCTGCTGCCGGCTTCACCGGAAACTGCTAACCGGATATAGTAATCCCCCTCCTCTCCGGGCACGAATACACGCTTGACATTGGGAATGAACTCCTTCATCCTGATATCAAAAGGGATTCCGGGTTCCTCAATACCGAATGTGCCGGAAAGGTGGTAGCTGTTTCTCCCCAACCTGCCGAACAACACTTTCCGGGAAAATTCCTTCATGACTTTTCCATTATCCACACGTACATAAATGTACGGATATTCGGACAACATCGTGTCGGAAGTCTCTCCTTCCCGTATGTGCATAGTGCCTTCATAACCGATATACCGCGTCACAAAAGCACCCGCCAGCACCACGACAAACGACAAATGGAAAAGAAAAACAGGCCATTTCTCCCTCCGGTGCAGCCGGTAGCGGCTGATATTGCCCAGAAAATTCACCATGAGCAATAACATCAGCAACTCAAACCATTTGGCATTGTATATCAATGATTTGGCGGTAGCTGTCCCATAATCGTTTTCGATAAATGTCGCCACAGCCATAGCCGTGGCAAAGAGTACGACGAGTATCCCGGTGGTTCGCATACCCGTCAATATAGCGAATATTTTACGTATCATCTTCTTCGTATTCCTGGCTTGTTAGAAAATACAAAAATACACAAGCCTGCGACATGGAGTATGTTTCCCGGATAGAAAATATTTATCGCTACCGCGAAAATGAAAAATGATACTACTTTTGTAAGCAAAGATCCAAGCATTGAAACCCGGACAATTACTCAATAAATTCGATGATTTCCAACCGGTAAGGGAGGCGGTAAAAGCCTTGCACAGCGGACAGAAGGAAATACACCTGCCACCACTCAACGGCTCTGCCGTCTCTTTCGTCCTCGAAAGGATATTCCGGCAATGCGGCAAACACCTGATAGCCGTATTTCCCGGAAGGGAAAAAGCCGCCTACCACCTGAATGACCTCGAACCGCTCATAGATAAGAAAGACCTGTTGTTCTTCCCGGCTTCTTTTAGACACCCCGGCGACCCCGCCAAGACAGACAGCACAAACCTACTGATGCGTACCGGAGTACTGAACAGGATACACTCGCGGAAAAAACCGGCTCTGATCATCACCTACCCCGATGCCCTCATTGAAAAAGTAACGAAAAAAACAGACCTAAACCGCTACAACATTTCCCTGCAAAAGGGAAAACCATACAATACCGACCGGTTGATAGAACGTCTTTTCGAACTGCATTTCAATAAAACGGGATACGTGGGTGAACCCGGTGAATTTGCCTTGCGGGGCGGTATTCTCGATATTTTTTCATTTAGCCACGACCAACCCTACCGGCTGGAATTTTCGGGTGACACCCTCGTATCCATCCGGTATTTCGACCCGGAAACACAACTTTCCGTATCGGAAATACCCAGGGCACTTATCAGTCCGGATCTAAAAAAGTCCGTTGATGGCGGCAAGCAAGGTTTCCTGTCCTTCGCCGGTAAGCATTCGGTTTTCTATACAGCTGATTACCAATTGCTAATAGACAATTACCGCTCGTCATACGACAAAATCCACCGGCAGCTTACCTCCTACACCGGCGCCCCGGATATTCCACCCTCCGGCGGACTACTGCATCCTGACGAATTCGATGCCGGCTGGCAGCAGCTCACCCGTATCGACGAAAATTTACCGCCCGGGCGCGATGGTAAAAAAACCACACACCCCCAACCCGTGTTCAATAAAAATTTCGACCTGCTGTTCGACGACCTGCGCCGGAAAACCGGAGAAGGATACGGCAATTTCATCTTTTGCGACAATGCCGCACAAGCCGCACGCCTGAACGGCATCCTCGCCGAACAAGAGGCCATCAGCTACCAAACCCTCGTCTATCCCCTCTACCAAGGCTTCGTCATCCCCGGTATCCGGCTCGCATGTTATACCGACCACCAACTATTCGGCAGGTACCACAAATTCCGTTTGAGAAAAGGTTTCTCAAAAAACGAAGCACTGAATATCAAGGAACTGACAAAGCTCCAAAAAGGCGACTACGTCGTTCATTCCGACCACGGTATCGGAATATTCGGCGGATTGCAAAAGATAGAGGTAAAAGGCAAGATACAAGAAGCGGTAAAACTCATCTATGCCGACCGCGACATATTGTATGTCAACATACATTCCCTTCACAAAATATCAAAATACAACAGCAAAGACGGCAAACCGCCGAAAATATACAAACTCGGTTCCCCCGCATGGAAAACCCTGAAACAAAAAACGAAAAAAAGGGTAAAAAAAATGGCGTTCGACTTGCTGCAACTCTACGCCAAGCGCATGATGCAAAAGGGGTTCGCCTGCGCACCCGATTCATGGTTACAGCACGAACTCGAAGCAAGTTTTCTCTACGAGGACACCCCCGACCAGCTCAAAGCTACCCTCGACGTCAAAAACGACATGGAAAGCCCCCGCCCGATGGACCGCCTCATCTGCGGAGATGTCGGATTCGGAAAAACCGAAGTCGCTATCCGGGCGGCGTTCAAAGCCGTGGACAACGGCAAGCAGGTAGCCGTACTGGTGCCTACCACATTGCTGGCTTTCCAACACTACCGTAATTTCAGCGAACGGCTGAAAAACCTGCCCGTCACCGTGGAATACATCAGCCGGTTCCGTACGGCAAAACAACAAACCCAAATCATCAAAGACCTCTCGGAGGGAAAAATCGACATTCTGATAGGTACCCACCGGCTCGTCAGCCCGTCGGTAAAATTCAAAGACCTCGGACTTCTCATCATCGATGAAGAACAAAAATTCGGGGTAAACATCAAAGACAAACTAAAAACCCTCCGGGTAAATGTGGACACGCTGACGCTGACGGCAACCCCCATTCCGCGTACCCTGCAATTTTCCCTGATGTCCGCCCGGGATATGTCGTTGATTACGACACCTCCGCCGAACAGATACCCCATCGATACGCAAGTAATACGCTTCGAACCCGGCCGTATCAAAGAAGGTATAGAATACGAACTCGCCCGGGCAGGACAAGTGTTCTTTATCCACAACCGTGTGGATAATATCACGGAAGTGGCGGATATGTTGCAGCGTTTGGTCCCCGGTGCCAAAATAGGAACCGGACACGGAAAAATGGACGGAAGGAAATTGGAACGCCTGATGCTCGGATTTATCCGTCATGAATTCGATATTCTCGTTTCCACCACCATCATAGAAAACGGACTGGACGTACCCAATGCCAACACCATCTTCATCAATAATGCGCACACGTTCGGGCTTTCGGATATTCATCAAATG
>CAZQPD010000168.1:0-13130 GCA_964595235.1 uncultured Polaribacter sp. | reverse complement strand
GAAATCTTTTATAGTTGTGAGTTATTAGTTATTAGTTGATAGTTGGGGGGCGCTGTCATTTCGATACGGAGCGATAGCGGAGTGAGAAATCTTTTATAGTTGATAGTTGTGAGTTATGAGTTGATAGTTGGGGCGCGCTGTCATTTCGACCGGAGGGAGAAATCTTTTATATTTGGTAAAGTTTTTCCGCCCGCGCGGCAGGATGGCTCATTCGCTAAAAATGCCCACCGGGCATTTTCTTAACGCTCTGCCCTTGTGATTTTCAGCAGACCCTATTTACATCATTTCTTTCTTATCATCTCACTCAACAATTTGCGTGCGCGCAACAACCGTACTTTGATATTGTTTACGCTTTCGCTCATCTCATCGGCTATTTCCTTATAACTGTATTCCCTGAAATAGCGCAGGTGTATCACCTCACGGTAATGGGGTTTTAGCTGTTTGATATAATAGAGCAATTCATCGAGGTTCTGCTGGCGGATGAGTTCGTCCTCTATCCCGGGTTCGGATTCGGCGATGTGTTCATCTTTTTCCCGTTGTAGTGATACCTGGGTTATCTGCCTGTGCTGTGAGCGGTAAAAATCCACATACAAGTTGGAGGCTATGGTCAGCAGCCAGTTCTTGAAGCGGTAACGGGCATTGTATTGATGTAATTTGTCGAAGGCTTTCGAAAAAGTTTTGATAGTCAAATCCTCCACATCGTATTCGTTTTCGCATTTTGCCGACAAGAACCTGAACACATCTTTCCAATACGTATTGAGCAGTATCCGGTAGGCGGTTTGGTCTCCGTTTTTGGCACGGATTATCATCTTCTGAATGTCGTCGGTCGAGTGGCTCATATATTTGTTGTTTGCAGAAATGCCCTTTCCCGGTGCTACGGCAGGTACTACCATTTTTTCCGGGGTTGTATCAAATGACTGGCGAAAACCCACAATTGAAATACGGCCAATACCACTTCCAAAACGGGAAACAAAGGTACTAAATTGTGTTCATTGAGTTTTTTACCTGCAAAATACATACCGGAACCGGCAGTCAAATACCGCAACCCGAGGATCACGGCAGCCATTGTGGCGTATTCTGTGGTGAGCCACAGCCAACCTGCGGGAAATACCAACTGCGACAAATAAAAAGCAGCGAGCATATAGCGGTGGACGGGACGGTAATAAAAAGCGGTAGTCAGATGCCTTTTTTTCTGCCGGAACCATTTCCCCCAGCTTGTTTCCGGTTGGGAAACGGTAAATGCCCCGGGATCGGTTACTACGGCAGTATGCTCTGCTACTGCATAGCGGTTTACCAGCAAATCGTCATCTCCCGACCGGATGCCTCCCGGACTGGCGAATCCACCGGTTTTTCCGAAAAAATTCTTGGTATAGGCGATGTTTCTCCCCACACCCATATAGGGAATACCGTGCCGGTAATAGGCAAAATACTGCCAAGCGGTAAGCAGGGTTTCATACCGTATCATCCGGTTGAGAAACCCGGCGGTACGGCGGTAGGCACCGTATCCGAGAACGAGGTCTTTACCTTGATGCAAGGGGCGGCTCATTAACCGGAGCCATTGGCGGGAAGCGGGGACACAATCGGCATCGGTAAAAACCAAATAGTCATATTTGGCTTTCCGGATACCTTCGGTCAAGGCGTTTTTCTTATTTCCGGCGTAGCCGGAACGGGCGGGTATATCGATGACCGTCAATGCGGGGTATTGCTCTTTCAAATCTTTCAATACGGGGGCGGTACCGTCGGTAGAAGCATCATTTACCACTACGACTTCATATGCGGGATAGTCTTGCAACAGGATTTCCGGAAGGTTTTTGCGCAGGTTTTCCGCTTCATTTTTTGCCGCGATAACCACCGATACGGGACGGGGGTCAAATGAAGTATTTTCAGCATCCTGCGGATGCGTAATGCTGAATTTTCCCAACCAATAGCCGTAATAAAAAATTTGCCAAAAGGCGGCAACCGACCAAATACTCACCAGCCAAAACATAAGGTTTCCGGGAGGTTTATCTTACTTTTTTTACCTGTATTACCGGCGGAGAGTCGAAATAGGCTTCCTCGCGGTCGTGGTTGTGATGGGAATGTTCGTTTTGGCAAGCACCGCCGCCGCCACAGGCACAGCCCTGTCCGGATGCGTTTCTGCTCGAACAAGTTCCGTCGAACTCACCGTCTTTTTTCGCCCATATTTTGATGGCGATTCCAGCGAATCCCAAGCCTATCAGAAAAGCGGAAATCAGAAAGAGTTTTATCATTCCGGTGGTTTTTATTTCCCTGCAAAGGTACGACAAAAAGTTCTACTTCATCTGACCTTTATCATTTAAGAAAGCGAGGCGAAGTGTTCCAGCATTTCCACGATTTTGGTTGCATAACCGTATTCGTTGTCGTACCAGGCGATGATTTTGAAAAACCTGTCATTGAGTTGCATACCCGCTCCGGCATCGAATACCGAGGTATGGGTTTCGCTGACGAAATCACGGGAGACCACTTCATCCTCGGTATAGGCGAGAATACCTTTCAGATAGGTTTCGGAAGCCTCTTTCATCCGGGCTTTTATGGTGTCGTAATCCGTGGGTTTATCGAGGCGTACAGTGACATCAATCAGTGACACATCGGCGGCGGGAATACGCATAGCCATGGCGTCGATTTTGCCTTTGAGTTGCGGAAGGATTTTGACGACGGCTTTCGCTGCTCCGGTAGAGGTGGGGATGATATTGCCGAATACCGAACGTCCGCGGCGCCATTTTTTCGAAGGTCCGTCCACGGTACGTTGGGAAGCCGTGGCAGCGTGTACGGTAGTCATCAGGGCTTCTACCACCCCGAACTGCTCATCGAGTACCTTCATGACGGGAGCCAGGCAGTTGGTGGTGCACGAAGCGTTCGAAATGATGTCCATACCGGCTTGTATTCCGTTGTGGTTGACTCCCATGACGAACATAGGTGCATCGGGTGAAGGGGCTGAAATGATGACCTTTTTGGCACCGGCTTTCAGGTGCTTGGCGGCTTTGTCGTATTTCTTAAAAAAACCGGTGGATTCGATGATGTATCCGGCGTCCACCTCGTCCCAACGGAGATTTTCCGGGTTTTTTTCGGCGGTAACGCGTATGCGTTGACCGTTGACAATCAAGCTGTTGCCTTCCACCTTTACTTCCCCGTCGAATCTACCGTGAACACTGTCGTATTTGAGCAGGTAAGCGAGGTATTCCGGTTCGAGCAAGTCGTTGATAGCCACCACTTGCATATTTTTTCTTTTCATCGCTTCGCGAAATGCGATTCTACCGATGCGTCCGAATCCGTTTATTCCTATTCGTATCATGTTTTTTTGTTTTATTACTTGGGTAATTTATGTGGACATTATTTTAGCCACCCGTACCAATTCGTCATCGACTTGGTGAACGCCTTTGACGGCTTTGTCCAATCCGGTGGCGGTTATTTGGTTGTTACTTACACTCACCATAAGGTTGGTCTTTCCGTCGAGTAACAGTTCCACGGCTTTGACACCCATACGGCTGGCGAGCACCCTGTCGTAGCAGGAGGGGGAACCGCCGCGTTGGATGTGTCCGAGTACGGTAACACGTGTTTCGTATTCGGGCAATTGCCGTTCCACCTGTCCGGCGAGTTCAAAGACGTTTTTGCCGGTTTTGTCTCCTTCTGCCACTACTACGATGGTAGAGGATTTTCCCGAGCGTTTGCTGCGCTGTAAGGATTCTATCAGGTCGGGGAGTCCCTGGTCTTTTTCGGGAATGAGGATGGATTCCGCCCCTGAACCCACACCGGCATTCAAGGCGATAAATCCCGCATCACGTCCCATTACTTCTACGAAAAAGAGCCTGTTGTGCGAACTGGCGGTATCGCGGATTTTATCGATGGCTTCCACTGCGGTATTCAAGGCGGTATCGTACCCGATGGTGTAGTCGGTACCGTAAATATCGTTGTCGATAGTGCCCGGAATACCCACGAGGGGAAATCCGTATTCTTTGTTGAAAATCATACCTCCGGTAAAGGTCCCGTCCCCACCTATCAACACCAAAGCCTGAATACCGGCTTTTATCAACCGGTCATAGGCTTTCTTACGTCCTTCTTTCGTTCTGAACTCCTGCGAACGGGCGGTTTTGAGCACGGTACCTCCTTTGTTGATGATACCGCTTACACTACGGGAAGTCAGGGGGGTGAAGTCCCCTTCTATCATTCCCTGGTAACCACGGTATATACCGGTGCATTCCACGTGATAGTATGCACAAGCACGCACCACGGAACGTATGGCGGCGTTCATACCGGGGCTATCACCCCCGGAGGTCATCACCGCTATCTTTTTTATTTTTTGAGCCATGGTTAGAATTTGACGGAAAAGCAAAGATATGGCTTTTTTGGCTTTCTGCAAGAGGGGGAAAAGAAAATGGAATTGGTTGTGGAAACGACGGAGACAGCACTGGTGATTTTCATCAGAGCCTTAATATTTCCTCTATCCACGACTGCATAATGCGGTTTAGAGAGGGAGCCGGCGCTTGTTCGAAGCTCAATACGAACGAATTTTCTGTTTCCACCACGGCGATAGACATGGGTTTGACCGCCATATACTCGGGGCTGGGGATGGCTATTCCAAAACAAAAGAGCACATTTATCGAGGCTTTGATATGTGCGGGAATCCTGCCGTTGTCGAGTGATGCCGTATGCGTATAGTGATCGAAAGTAGTGATATATCCGGCTACCGGGTGAGTGTCAATACGCTCTTTCAGGTGGGTCTCTATTTCATCGACAGATGAAAAGAGGCTTTGTTCTTTGGGTATCTCCTTGCTAAAAACCGAATATACCCGGTCGATGAGTTGGTGTTTCATTTTTTTCTAATGGATTGAGGGTGCGAAAATAGAAAATTTGACCCAATCAAGAGTCTTTGGTCAATGCGGTATAATCTTTCAATACCGTCTCTATAAATTCCCTGTCCGGCATCTTACCGCCGGAGACCCGGATGGTCTGTTCCACTTTTTCACGCAAGGCTTTGAGTAAGTTTTCGTCTTTCCGGCGGACAGCCTTCCGGTAGTTGTCTTTGATTATACGTACATCCCTGTCGGACAGCATGATGACAGAGGGAAACACAGCCGAATACGACTCCGGGGTTTGTTCCAGTATTGTGGAGTCGAGGCGGTGTTTCTTATGGATGTCTATCAGAACCGTACCGGCAGCCACATCACCGATACGCCGCCCCTTGTCGTTGACTATCATGCTGATAATTCCCACTACGGGGGTAAGTATCCAAATATCCACTATGCGGAACAACCAACGGATTAAGAAGTCGGTAAATACAGGGCTGTATCCGTCTGGTTTTACCACTTTGATATGCATGATTTTCTTGCCGAATGTCTGTCCGTCCAGGAAGTACTCCATGAGCAATGTATAGAGAAACACGGGTAGGAAAGCGAGGCTGAATACCGCTATTCGCGACCAATTATCACGTATGTCGAAAAGCTGAAAAATTTCAAATATTTTTAACATTACAAAAACATAAGCATATAGAATCAATAAATCTATCAACCCCGCTACGATACGCTTGCCGGCAGAGGCGGTATTAAATTCTATGGGGACGTTTTGTGTGGTCTGTATGAGAATTTTTGTCATGTTTTTATTATTTTTGCGCATGCGTGAAACGTCATTCATAGCAAAAAACAAAGAAAAATGGCTCGATTTCGAAGCCAAAATCACAGGAAAAGCCCCTGCGAGCCCGGAGGATTTGTCGGGTTTGTATATCCATTTGATGAATGATTTGTCATATGCGCGGACTTTTTACCCCAAAAGTAAGACAATTTTGTATTTGAATGACCTGGCGGTACAGGCTTTTTTGAAGATATACGGCACCAAATCGGGAGAGGGCAACCGCCTTTTGCATTTTTTCAAGGACGAAGTGCCCCTTACCGTATATCGATACCGGAGGTATTTGTACTATGCGTTTGCTTTTTTCTTTCTCTTTGTCGCCATCGGTGTCATGTCGTCGGTCTATGACCACCGTTTTATCCGGTTGATTCTCGGTGACGGATATGTGAATATGACTCTGGAAAACATAAAGTCGGGAGATCCGCTCGCCGTCTATAAGAGCGGTTCCAATTGGGGAAGTCATATCGGAATTACGCTGAACAACCTGCGTGTAGGGATATACAATTACATTTTGGGATTTTTCGGAGGCATAGGAACCTTATATATCCTGTTGAAGAACAGCCTGATGATTGGGGCTTTTCAATATATGTTTTTCAAGTACGGGGTATTCTTGGAAAGCATAAAGGGAATATGGATTCACGGTAGTATGGAGATATTTGCGGTGGTGGTAGAAGCTGCTGCGGGATTGGTACTCGGTGCCGGCATCTTGTTTCCCCGCACTTATTCCCGTATCCAGTCGCTCAAAATAGCCGCGAGGGATTCTTTGAAAATCTTTTTGAGCACCTTTCCTTTTACCATTGCCGCCGGTTTTCTCGAAGGATATGTGACGCGGTATTACCGCGAAATGCCGGGCTGGTTGTCTGCCGGTATCATCTTGGGTACGCTCGGATTGATTTCGTATTATTATTTGGTCTATCCCCATATCAGAATGGGACAAATACAATTTCATAAAATTAAATAAACACGTTATGCAATTATTGAAAAAAAGGGATTTCGGTGAACTGTTCAATGACACTTTCGGTTTTGTGCGTGAGAACGGCAAGCATTTTTTCTCCACCTATTTCAGGTTGATACTCATTCCTTTTGCCGTGATGTTGGTGCTGATATATTTCGTCACCACACGCCTGTACGGACTGTCGGGGTTCGATGAGGATTTCGGGGTCATGATAGAGGATTATGTCCGTTCACACATGGGAACAAGCATTGTGTTGGGGATAGTTTTGTTCTTGTTGGTTATCGTTTTCAGCATCATACAGAATTCATTTACACCCACTTATTTGATATTGTATCAAAAGAAAGGAGCGGAGGGATTCACGGCTACGGATGTTTTCAATTTTATTTTCAAAGAAAATATCGGAAAAATCATCCTGTTCATTTTCGCATCCCTCATCGTATCGATACCTCTCATTGCCATAGTAGCCATATTGACCTTATTGTTTCTGATTACGATAGTGGGCATATTCATTCCGATAGCCGGATTTTCACTGCTGATGAACATGTGGTTTATCGATTATTTATCCTCTGACAAGGATGTTATGGAGAGTTTTAGTGAAGCATATTCATTGTTGAAACAGAGATTTTGGGCGTATATATTAGCCGTCGCTGTATTTATATTATTGATGCAATTGGTGTCGTTCGGAGTCAATATTATTACCAGTACTGTAACGAGCTTACTTACTTTCAACCAGTTGGATGCTGACGGGAAAACACTGACGGCGGTATTGACCCTGGTATTTTCATTTGTCATACTTCAATTTGTCAACCTGATTTTCCAAATGATATTCAACCTGATGCAAAATATGGTTTATTTCTCCGCCAAAGAGGAGAAATACAACATTACGGGATTCGATGAAATAGAACAAATAGGAAGTGGTGAATAAGCCGGTTTTTTCCCCTGTGGTACTGGTGTTTTTTGCTTTTTTGCAAGCGAATATTGCCGTATGTGCACCATACGGACATAACCTGCCCGGCAGGGATACTTTGCGTTTCGATACCGGTCATCCGGTAGTGCACCGGGCGGAAGACAATTGGAGGGAAAAATATACCGGTGAGGATTTCCAGTACGAATACCATACGTCGAAGGAAACCGCCAGCCTGTGGGAGCGTTTCAAGCGCTGGCTGTCGGGGAAGATCATGAGATGGTTTGAACTGGATACCGTGAATAGAGCCAACCGGTGGGTTGACAGGCTGATTAAAGCCATGTATGTGGTGGTATTTGCCGTGGTATTGTACTTGTTCGTCCGCGCTTTTTACAAAGGTGAAGCCACAAGATTGTTCGCTCCCGCCGACACATTGCTGGACTTACAGGCGGAAGAATTATCCGGCCGGGTACCCGAACGGGATTATTCTACATTTATCTCCCGTGCCGAATCGGACGGGCATTTCCGCGAAGCGGTACGGTTCAGATATCTCGATATGCTGAAACACCTGCATCATGCCGGCATTATAGAGTGGAGCAAGCACAAGACGGCTTCGGATTATAAGAAAGAAATCCCCCGGGGGGACAAACGCAAGAACTTCAATTTGCTCACGAAGATATACCTCTACTATTGGTATGGAAAATTTGTTCCCCGGCAGGATGATTACGAAGTAATCAAGGAACTATTCGAAGAATTCCAACGCAATACCGGAATATGAAAGGCAAAGGTTTGTACATACTGGTATTAGCGGTGGCGGTGGCTTTTATCGCCCTTATCGAAGGCAGTAAGCGTAAACCCGTAGATTGGAGACCTTCGTTCAGCAGTAAGCACAAGAGACCCTGGGGGACGTATGTATTGCGTCGCGAATTTGCCCGGTATTTCCCCGGAAGGGAAATAGAAAATATCTATATTTCACCGTACGAAAAACTCGAATCCGGTCCGCAAGCCGTACAGACCACCTATTGTTTTGTCAATAATTTCATGGCATTGGACAAAGAGTCGCAGGGCAAGTTGTTGGACTTCGCACATTCTGGAAACAAAGTTTTCATTTCGTCGGGACATTTTCCCGTTATGCTATTGGACAGTCTCCGTGTATCGGTAGATAAAGAGACGAATTACAATTTCGTAAGAGACAGCACCCCCAAAGCCGTGTATCTTACCAACCCCGCACTTACGGATACCGCATATTTTGCGAAATCCTTCCGGAGGTATTATTTCAGCTCCTTTATTTCAGATAGTACCTTGGTACTGGGGATGCACCGTTTTGCAGGGAAAGAATATGTGGATTTCATCCGGGTACGCTACGGCGAAGGCTATTTTTTCCTGCATACACAGCCATACGTATTCACGAACTACCACATGCTCAAACCCGGCAGGGAAGGATATGTGGCGGCGGTCATGTCTTATCTGGACAACGGGCGTATATGGTGGGATATGCAGATGAAATCGGACCCCGGTGAGGTACGCCATCCTTTGCGTTTTATTTTGGGTAATCCCCCCTTGGCATGGGCGTGGAAACTCGGTATTTGGGGGCTGGCAACTTTCGTCCTGTTCACCGCCAAACGCAAGCAGCGCGCCATACCTGTCATCCCTCCGGTAAAAAACACGTCGGTGGAATTCGCCCGTACCATCGGCGAAATGTACCGCCGGCAAGGAACCCCCGGCGATATCATCCGCCTGCAAATTCGTTTTTTCTATCATGGCATCCGCCGTAAACACCTGATGGACCCCATGCAGAGAACCCCTGGCTTCATCCGGAAATTGAATATAAAAACCGGTGTACCCACAGATGAATTGGAACGGTTGTTCCGCTATATCGATTACCTTACCGCCAAGAATGAATATTCGGAGGAAAATCTACTGACGTTGAACAAATTACTAAACAATTATTACAAAAAATCTTACTAATAAAAAAAAACGACACCCATGGAACAAGAACCCTTACATTTCGAATCGCGCCCGGAGATAGAGCGGGTAAAAGCCAAGCTGGACGAAATCCGCCGGCAAATCCACAAAGTCATTATCGGGCAGGAAGAGATGATAGACCTGCTCCTGGTCACCCTGTTAGCTAACGGACATGTGCTGATAGAAGGCGTTCCCGGTGTGGCAAAAACCATTACGGCGAAATTGCTGGCAAGAACCCTCGAAGCGGAGTTCAGCCGTATCCAGTTCACGCCCGACCTGATGCCATCGGACATTCTGGGGACTTCGGTGTTCAACATAAAAAATTCGGAATTCGAGTTCAAGCCCGGTCCTGTTTTTTCACAAATCGTACTCATCGATGAAATAAACCGTTCCCCGGCAAAGACCCAAGCAGCTCTGTTCGAAGTGATGGAAGAAAGGCAAGTTACCATAGACGGACACCGGTACGGGATGAAAGAGCCCTTCATGGTATTAGCCACCCAAAACCCCATCGAACAAGAGGGGACCTACCGCTTGCCCGAAGCACAACTCGACAGGTTTCTGTTCAAGATAGAGGTAGATTATCCCACCGGTGAAGAGGAAGTACAAATCATCAGCACACACCACGAGCGTAAGAACAAGTCAAAACTCGATGAAATACAGCCGGTTATGACTACCGCCGAGGTATTGGAATACAGAGATATCACGCAAAATATCCGGATGGAGAAAGCATTGATGGAATACATAGCCGGTATCGTCGTACAGACACGCGAACACCCCTTTTTGTACCTCGGAGCTTCGCCGCGGGCATCCTTGGCATTGATGCATGCGTCGAAAGGATTTGCTCTGCTCGAAGGCAGGGATTTCGTAACCCCGGATGATGTAAAGAAAGCCGCATTACCGGTGTTGCGCCACAGGATTATCATTACCCCCGAGCGGGAAATGGAAGGCATAGAAGCCGGACAGGTGATAGCACAGATATTGGAAAATGTAGAAGCTCCGAAATAGCGGCAGGTGAAAAAGATTTTTAGGCATATAGAGAATCTGTTTCTCGAAATACGGTGGTTTCACTGGGGGGCGGTATTGGTAGCAGGGTTTGTCGTGTCGTTTTTTATTCCCGCCCTGTTTCCTTTGTTCAAAGCCCTGTTCTACTTGTGGCTGGGATTGCTGTTGTTCGATATCTCGGTATTGTATGCGACCCATGGCATCCGTGCGGTACGTGAACTGCCGGACAAATTGTCAAACGGCGATGAGAATCCCATCGAAATCATGATAGTAAACCGCTATCCTTTCAGGATAAAGACGAAAATAATCGACGAAATACCCGTACAGTTTCAAAAACGCGACTTCCTGCTCACCGCCGGATTACGGGCAGGGGAGGAAAAGCACCTTACCTACCATTTACGTCCGGTAGAACGTGGTATCTACCGTTTTTGCAGGTTGTTGGTATTCGTAGCAGGACCTTTGGGTATGGCTTCACGCCGGTATGTATTCTATGAGAATGCGGAGACCAAAGTATATCCGTCGGTGATACAGCTTCGTAAATTCGACTTGGCAGCCATGGCATACCGGCCGGATACAGGTATCAAGAAAGTGCGCAGACTGGGACATACCATGGAATTCGAACAGATAAAGGATTATGTATCAGGAGACGATATACGTACTATCAACTGGAAAGCTACCGCCAAGAGAAACAAATTGATGGTCAACCAGTATCAAGATGAACGTTCGCAACCCGTCTATTCCATCATCGACAAAGGGAGGGTAATGCAAATGCCTTTCGAGGGGATGAGCCTGTTGGACTATGCGATAAATGCGGCATTGGTCGTCAGCAATGTGATACTTAAAAAACAAGACAAGGCAGGAATTTTCACTTTCTCACACAAGGTGGAAAACCGTGTTGCCGCCGGAAGCAGGAATACCCAAATGCAATTGATATTCGAATCACTCTACGCCGTAGAAACGGACTTCTCCGAATCGGATTACAGCATCCTGCACGTGGATATCAAACGGAATTTGTCCCACCGCAGTTTGCTCTTTCTCTATACGAATTTCGAAACCCTCGACGGACTGGAACGGCAGTTGCCTTACCTGAAATCCATAGCCAAAAACCATGTCTTGGTCGTGGTATTTTTCCTCAATACGGAACTGCAACAATATGTAAAGAATCCCGCAGAACATATATCGGAAATTTACGGACGTACCCTGGCTCAAAAATTCCTGTACGAAAAACAATTGATAGTCAAAGAATTGCGCAGAAACGGCATCTATGCCTTACTGACGGCGCCGCAGGCTTTGACGTCCGGTGTTATCAACCAGTATTTGGCTTTCAAAGCACGGGGAGTGATATGACGGGTGGGCATTTCGCCGGAACGGCGGTTATAAAAAATTATTCCCGTACTTTTGTGTGCGAAAAAAAACATACTCATGAAACGTATTGCCATGTTATTCTTATTATCCAATTTGATGTTTTGGATGATTTCTTGCGGTAGCACCAGCACCCATACGGCAGTTCACCAGCCGGTAGAAAAACAACAATCTTATGAAATCCGTACCATCGCTTTCTACAATCTGGAAAACCTGTTCGATACGATAAACGACCCGGACAAGTTGGACGAACGCAGCCCGATAATGGAAATGAAAGCCAACCGGGGCAAAGCCTATCGCAATAAGGTGAAAAATATGGCAAAAGTACTCGTACAGATAGGGGCAAAAGAAGCCAAGGCACCTCCTGCTCTGATCGGGGTATCCGAAATAGAGAACCGCAAGGTACTCGAAGATCTGTTGGAAACAGAATATTTCAAAAACCTGCCCTATGGCATCATCCACTACGATTCACAAGACCCGAGAGGAATTGATGTGGCATTATTATATAACAAACGCTATTTCAAACCCATAAGGAGCCATTCGGAGAATTTGCGCCTTTTCGATGCGGGAAACCGCGTATATACCCGTGACCAATTGCTGGTATCGGGACTGTTGGACGGACAGATGATACATATTATCGTAAACCACTGGCCCTCACGACGCGGCGGGGAAAAAAAGAGCCGTCCGCTACGTATGGCTGCCGCCAAATACAATTTGAAAATGATAGACTCCTTGCAGAAAATCTATATCAACCCATTGATAATCAGCATGGGAGACCTGAACGATGACCCTATTAATGCCAGTCTGAAACAGATACTCCATGCCACCGGGGTAAAGAGTGAGGTAAAACCGGGAGGGCTGTACAATCCCATGGAAGATATGTTCAGGAGAGGCTTGAATACCCTCGGATACCGCGACAATATCAACCTGTTCGACCAAATCCTGCTCACTTCGCCCGCCCTGCCCAAGTCGAAAGAAGATTACAAAACCTGGAAATTCTACAAAGCCGGTATTTACAATCCCAAATATTTGATTACCCCTTCGGGCAAATATAAGGGTTATCCGTACAGGAGTTTTTCCGGAGGAAGTTTTACAGGTGGATACAGTGACCATTTTCCGGTGTATGTGTATCTGATAAGGGAACGGAAAAAATAATAAATCGGGTCTGCTGAAAAACTCTCAAACACGAGTTGAGTTGATAGTTTTGAGTTTTGAGTTAATAGTTGGGGCACGCTGTCATTTCGATACGGAGCGTTAGCGGAGTGAGAAATCTTTTATAGTGGTTAATGGTTAGTTGGGAGC
>CAZQPD010000167.1:0-11286 GCA_964595235.1 uncultured Polaribacter sp. | reverse complement strand
TCCCTCCGCTACCGCTCCGGTAGAAATGTCAGAGCCGTGTCATTCCGAACGAGCAACGAGGCACGAGGAGTGAGGCGTGTCCCGAAGCATTTTGGGAAGGAATCTTTCCAAATAAGGCATAAATCAAAAGATTTCTCACTCCGCTAACGCTCCGTATCGAAATGACACGCCCCAACTTAAAACTAAAAACTATCCACTAAAAACTATCAACTAAAAACTATCTACTCCATACAACATCCCCCGGTTCAAACGTCAAAAAATTACGTACTTTTGCCCTTATTATTCTTACGATGAAAAACTTCGCATTAATAGGAGCAGCAGGATTTGTCGCTCCGCGACATATGAAAGCCATAAAAGATACCGGAAACCGGTTAATTGCCGCTTTCGATATCAACGACAGTGTAGGAATCATCGACACTTATTTCCCCGGTGCGGACTTCTTTACCGAGTTCGAACGCTTCGACAGGCATCTGTGGAAGTTACAATATGAAAAAAGCGCTCCTATCGACTATGTGAGCATCTGTACGCCCAATTACTTGCACGACGCCCATATCCGTTTCGCCTTACGCCAAGGCGCCGATGCTATCTGTGAAAAACCTCTGGTACTCAACCCCTGGAACCTGGATGCGCTGAAAGCCATGGAAAAACACACCGGCCGCCGGATTTACAACATCCTCCAATTGAGGCTACACCCGGACATCACCGCACTAAAACGGAAAATCGACAATTCCCCGGCACATACCGTCCACGATGTGGAGCTGACATACCTCACTTCGCGCGGGCATTGGTATTACGCCTCGTGGAAAGGCGACATCAAAAAGTCCGGGGGGATAGCCACCAATATCGGTATCCACTTTTTCGATATGTTGGGTTGGATTTTCGGCGATTTGCGCACCCTTATCGTCCACCAGCATACCCACGACCGCGCTGCCGGCTACCTGGAATTCGAAAAAGCCCGTGTACGCTGGTTCCTGTCGATAAACTACGACTTGCTCCCCGCCAAAATCAAAAACCGCCAACAGCGTACTTACCGATCCATTACGGTGGACGGCGAAGAAATCGAATTCAGCAGCGGATTTACCGGTTTGCACACCGTCTCTTACGAACAAATTTTAGCCGGAAACGGCTTCGGTATCGACGATGCCCGCCAAGCAGTGGAAATCGTCCACCGGATACGAAACGCCCCCATACAAAACACCGGCGAAAAACATCCTTTTACCGCCAAACCCCCGGCTCCCCATCCTTTCGGATGGTAATCCGTTATAACATTAAATTTATGAAAATGAAAAACAAAATTGGAATCATCGGCTCGGGATATGTGGGATTGGTCACCGGAGCCTGCTTCGCAGAAATGGGCAATACCGTCACCTGCGTGGATATCGACAAGGATAAGATAGAACAGCTGAACCGCGGCGAAGTACCCATCTATGAACCCGGATTGGAGGAAATGGTGCGGAAAAACAGTGCCAACGGCAACCTGTTCTTTACCACGCGTTTGGAGGATGTTATCGACCGTGTCCATGCGCTGTTTATCGCCGTGGGAACACCGATGCAAGAGGACGGTTCCGCCGACCTGAAACACGTATTGAACGTCGCCCGCCATATCGGAAAAATCATGACACGCCCATTGGTCGTCGTCGATAAATCTACCGTGCCCGTTGGTACTGCCGACAAGGTACGTGCAGTCATCCGCGAGGAACTCCGGAATAGAAACCTCGACATAGACTTCGATGTGGTATCCAATCCCGAATTCCTCAAAGAAGGAAAAGCCATTAAGGATTTTATGAACCCCGACAGGGTGGTCATAGGCGCCGAAAACGAGAGTTCCGTCCGCTTGATGAAATCGCTCTATGCCCCGTTTTTCCGCACCCACGACAGGTTTATTATTATGGATACCCGCTCCGCGGAAATGACCAAATACGCCGCCAATGCCATGTTGGCAACCCGTATTTCGTTTATGAACGAAATCGCCGCCATCTGCGAACGCGTAGGGGCGGATGTCAATAAGGTCCGGGTCGGTATCGGTTCGGACACCCGTATCGGTTATAAATATATCTACCCCGGCGTGGGATACGGTGGTTCTTGCCTGCCCAAGGATGTCAAAGCGCTGGAATACACCGCCGTGGAACACGGATATACCCCCCTGTTGCTTCAAGCCGTTTCCGGTGTGAACGAACGGCAGAAAAGAGTACTCGCTGACAAAGTAACCGAATATTTCGACGGGGAAGTACGGGGAAAAACCATCGCCGTATGGGGATTGGCTTTCAAACCCGATACGGACGACATGCGCGAGTCACCCGCGATTTATATCATCAAGGAATTGGTCGCACGGGGTGCGCATATCCGCGCTTACGACCCCAAAGCCCGCGAACAAGCCGAAACCTTCTACCTGAAAGGGGTCGTCAACCTGGAATATTTCGACGGCAAATACGAAGCGTTGAACGGTGCGGATGCCATGTTGTTGGTGACAGAATGGAAGGAATTCCGCTCGCCGGATTTCGAAAAGATGAAATCCCTGATGAACAAGCCACTGATTTTCGACGGGAGAAACCAATACCTGGCTTTTGATTTGCAAGCCGAAGGCTTTGAATATTTCCCGGTAGGGGTAGGAAAAAAATAACATAAAATATAAAACCGGTGAAGTATCTGGAAGGAATGCTCAAAGAGGGCGCATTGCAGGGCAAGGTCATCACGGTGACCGGCGGAGGTAGCGGATTGGGAAAATCCATGGCTACTTATTTCTCACATTTGGGAGCAGACGTGGCTATCTGCTCGCGCAATATGGAAAAACTGGAAGCCGCCGCTGCCGGTATTACGGAGGCAACCGGTAGGCAAGTATTGCCCGTGGCTTGCGATGTCAGGCATTTCCACGAAGTGGAAAAAATGCGCGATGAGGTGGTGCGGCATTTCGGAAAAACGGATGTTCTGGTCAATAATGCAGCCGGCAATTTTATCAGCCCTACCGAACGCCTGTCGGCAAATGCTTTCGACGTAATTCTGGATATCGTGCTGAAAGGCACCAAGAATTGTACTCTCGCTTTCGGAAAATATTGGATAGCGAACGGCATACCTGCCCGGGTACTCAATATCGTGACCACCTATGCCTTTACAGGCTCGGGCTATGTGGTACCTTCGGCTGCCGCCAAAGCGGGTGTATTGGCTATGACCCGCTCTCTCGCCGTAGAATGGGCAAAATACGGCATCCGCTTCAATGCCATTGCCCCCGGTCCTTTTCCCACCAAAGGCGCTTGGGACAGGCTGCTGCCCGGTGACTTGCGGAAAAAAATGGACCCCGCGCGCAAAGTCCCTGCCGGCAGGGTTGGGGAACACCAGGAATTGGCGAACCTGGCAGCTTATCTGGTCAGTGAATACGCTGCCTATATCAACGGTGAAGTTATCACCATTGACGGTGGGGAATGGCTGAAAGGTGCCGGTGAAATGAATTTCCTCGAACAAATTCCCGCTGCCATGTGGGATGAACTCGAAGCGATGATAAAAAGAAAAAACCGTAGCTGACGGCTCGTAATTCCGTTTCATGAAAAACACCGAAAGAATATCCGGTACAGGCGTGATGATATGGCTCGTTTTCATGGCTTTGGTATCTTGCCATCCGGGAACCCCGGCACATGAGAATGTATCATCCGGTACCGGTATGCGGTATTCCCGTTACATGCGAATTATTCCCGGCGAAGGTTACCATAGGTTGGATTTGGTCAACCCATGGGACGAAGCCCGTCTCTACGCCTCGTATTTTCTCGATGAAGGTGGTTTGCCCGACTCGTTGAAAACCGCCGGAATACCCGTCATACCCGTGCCGGTAAGCCGGGTGGCGGTCACCGCTTCCCCGCATGTGGGGATGTTTTCCCTGTTGGGAAAGGGGAATTTGATAGTGGGAGTGGACGATAAGAGGAACGTGTATGACAGCCTGTTGCGCCACCGTATCGATGAAGGAAAAGTACGCCAGGTAGGAACAGCCGGGCGCTTGTCGGTAGAGGAAATCCTCGCTTTGCATCCGGATGTCTTGCTGGTGTCGGGTTTCGAACGGAATCCCACGGAGTTGTTAACAATCGCAGAGGCAGGAATACCTGTGGTCTATACCTTGGGATGGATGGAACAAAATCCTTTGGGGCGTGCCGAATGGCTCAAAATCGCCGGATATCTGACCGGGAAGGCAGACGAAGCAAAGCGTATTTTCGACAGGGTGGCAGAACGTTATACCGCCCTGTGCGGAATGAGGGATTCTCTCGCTCCGAAACCACCGCAGGTGCTTGCCGGACAGATGTGGAAAGGCACCTGGTATGCCCCCGGCGGACAGAGCTATTTCGCGCGACTGCTCGGTGATGCGGGTATCGATTACAGGTGGAAAGACAGAAAACAAACGGGTTCCTTAATGCTGGATATCGAGGAAGTACTCGCCCGCGAACGAGGGGCGGAGATATGGCTGTATCAGGGTGCCGCCGGTTCGATAAACGAAATAACGGAGGAAGATCCGCGATTGCAGGGCATCAAAGCGGTGCGGCTGGGACAAGTCTATGGGTTCTACGGCAAATGCAACGAAGCCGGTGTCAATGCGTATTGGGAGGAGGGCTATTTGAACCCCGACCGGATTCTCTCCGATATGTTGCATGTTTTTTACCCGCAGAATTTCCCCGGAGGGGAAATGCATTATATCAAACCTCTAACCCGTTGATATGAAACATACCGGAACATACGGAAAAACCTGGCGGATGTTCGCAGGGCTGCTCATCTTACTGCCCTTGACGCTTTGGGCGGGGCTTTCTTTGGGTTCGGTGGAGGTGCCTGCCGGCGAAATTATTCCCGCCCTTCTCGGCGATGCCGCGACACCGGACTCCTGGCGTAGTATTATCAGGGAAGTGCGTCTGCCCCGTACTCTCGGGGCTTTGGCTATCGGAATGGCTTTGCCGGTAGCGGGTTTGATGATGCAGAGCCTGTTCCGCAATGCCTTGGCGGGACCTTATGTGTTGGGAGTCAGTAGCGGGGCATCGTTGGGGGTGGCGGTGTTATTGCTGTCGGGGAGTATGGGTTTGGGGATACATCATCCGTGGATGATGATTTGGGCGGCGGTAACGGGAGCCGGGTTGTTGATGGCGGTGGTATTGTATTTTTCCGCCAAGGTTTCGAACCATGTCAGCTTGTTGGTTATCGGTATGATGATAGCCGGGCTGGCGGGCGCTGTGGTGGGACTGTTGCAATATTTCAGCAGTCCGGAGGCATTGAAGTCTTTTGTCGTATGGACTTTCGGTGATATGGGAGGGATACGAAGGCAACATTTGAAATACCTTTTGCCTGTAACGGCGGTGGCGTTGGTTTTGAGTATGACGTTTGTCAAGAGTTTGGATGCCGGGCTTCTCGGAGAGGAAGGGGCTGCGAATGCAGGTTTTTCCCCGCGGAAAATACGTTGGAAAGTCTTATTGCTAACGGGATTGTTGGCGGGAACGGCGACGGCATTTGCGGGTCCTGTGGCGTTTATCGGATTAGCCGTTCCGCACCTGGTCAGGCGGATGTCGGGAAGTCCGTCGCACAGGGTGTTGCTCCCCGGTGTCATGCTGGCGGGAGGTGTCTTGCTGGTACTCTGTGATATTATCGCGCGATTGCCCGGCTCATCGCATACGTTGCCGTTGAACATTATCACTTCCCTGGCGGGAATACCGGTCGTGATATCGGTGGTATTACAAACGAAACATTAATTTTTTCAAAATGAAAGACCTCATCCGGGCGGAAAAATTGAGTGTGGGCTATGACCGGCGACCGTTGTTGCGGAATGTCGATTTGTCTGTTCCTGCTGGACGCTTGACCGTGCTGATAGGTGCCAACGGCAGCGGTAAGACTACCTTGGTCAAAACGCTTTCCGGATTGCTCCCCCCCTTGTCGGGGGAAATATTTTACGGGGAGCGTAAATGGAACGGGCGGGATTTGCATGATTTGGCACGAAGGAGGAGTTTCGTATCGAGTGGTGAAATGCCTTTCGGTCCTTTCAGTGTTTGGGATTGGGTGGCTACCGGGAGATTGCCTTATTCGGGCTGGAACGGCAGACTGACTCCTGTGGACATAGAAATAGTCGAACATGCTATAGCCCGTGTGGGTATGGCTGGTTTTTCCGGCAGGGCGTTGAATACGTTGAGCCAGGGTGAGTTACAGCGGGTACGTATTGCCAAGGCTTTGGCACAGGATACGCCGTTGATGCTTTTCGATGAGCCTTTTTCGCATTTGGATTTCCCCTCGCGGGTACAATTGTTCGGACTGGTGAAAAAACTTTGCCGGGAGGATGGTAAGGGAATCGTGGTCATAACCCACGAACTCGATTTGGCACTCCAAAAAGCCGGCAGGATATGGATGATAGACAGGGAAGGGAAATTTTACGAAGGAGAAAACAGTGTGTTGCGGAGCGGGGAATGGCTCGACCGCCTGTTCGATACGGATGTGGTCAGGTATGACCGTAAGACCGGCAGGTTCGAGTATATCGATTAGAATTTTACCACTGCCAAATCCCCGGGTATCGCCTCGTTCGTATAGAGAAAACTCTGCAACTCGGCATATTTGGAGATACGCAGAATTTCCAACGGGTTGTTTTTGCAGTTCAATTCACGTAGGAAATACAGGTTTTCCAGATACAACCGTTGGATTTCATTGTCCGATACATCGAGCTTTTTTAGAGACATAAAGCCTTCGATACCCGTCAGATCTACGATTTCCCTGCCCGAGAGGTCGAGTATCTCCACCAGGATCACATCGTCTTTCTTGACCAAACCATTTATTTCACCATCTGTATCTATTCCTAGATCGATTAGCGCTTCTTCGAAACGGGCATCGGGTATTTTGATGTATTGAGAATAGGTAAGGGAAGGAAGTGTGAATAACGCTATAAGTAAAAGCGTGTACTTAAAATTCATGATTCTTCCTTTTTTCATGCATACAAATATATGTATTATGAAAAAAAAATTAATATGCGAAAAAAAAGAAAGAAAAAATACTTATTAACAACTTATAAACAATATTTTTTACATGGAATCAAACATTTCGGAGATGATGCCGGCAATATTGGATTTGGTATTTTTGTGTACAAAGTCGTTTTTTCCGGGCAGGTATATATAGTCTTTTGACCATTCCGGGTGGTGAAGGCTTAATTCCTTGATGCTATTGCAGATGTATATTATTTCTTCGTCTGTCATAGTAGGATGTACGGACATGCGTATCCATCCGGGACGTTTGGAAAGTTCGCCTTCGAGTATGCTTTTTTCTATTTCTTCCGATGTTTTGTTATCGATATGTAATAGGTAATGACCGTATGTGCCTGCGCAGGAACACCCGCCGCGTGTCTGGATACCGAAGCGGTCGTTGAGTAATTTTACACCCAGGTTGAAGTGCAAGTCGTCAATATAGAATGAGAATACACCTATTCTGTTTTTGTGTTGTGGTGCCAGCAGGTGCAGGTTGGGGATATCCGATAACCGTTCCCATACGATATCGATGATTTCTTCCTCTCTTGTCAGGATGTTTTCCGTGCCCATTTCCTCTTTCAGCTTGATGGCAAGGGCGGTTTTTACCGCTTGCAGAAAGCCGGGGGTTCCACCGTCTTCCCTCACTTCTATATTGTTTACATAATCATGCGCCCCCCAGGGGTTGGTAAACACTACGGTACCGCCGCCGGGGTTGTCGGGTACGGAATTGTGATATAGTTTCTTATTGAACAACATTACCCCTTCGGTACCGGGACCTCCAAGGAATTTGTGCGGGGAGAAAAATACGGCATCCAGTGATGCGCTTTCATCTCCGGGATGCATATCGATATCAACATAAGGGGCAGAACAGGCGAAATCTACGAAGCATAATCCGTCGTTGCGGTGGGCTATTCGTGCCAGGCGGTGGTAATCGGTACGGATACCGGTGACGTTCGAACAGGCGGTTACCGAAACGATTTTCAGGTTCCTGTCTTTGTATTTCTTCATCAGTTCGTCCAACGCTTCGTACCGGATGAGCCCCTGGTCGTCGTAAGGGATGATTTCCAGGTCGGCGATGGTTTCCAGCCAAGAGGTATGGTTGGAATGGTGCTCCATATGGGTGATGAACACCACGGGTTTTGCCTCATCGGGAATACGGGTGTATTCGTTGAGTATTTCCGGTACGCGTAGCCCCATGATGCGTTGGAGTTTGTTGATGACACCCGTCATTCCCGAACCGGAAAGTATGAGGATATCATCCCCGTCGGCGTTCACGTGTTTTTTGATGATTTCCCTCGCTTGGTGGTAAGCTTCGGTCATCATGGCACCCGTATAGGAAGTTTCCGTATGCGTATTGGCTACATAGGGACCGAAGTCTTCGCTCAATTTTTTCTCTATCGGTCCGTACAATCTGCCCGACGCCGTCCAGTCGGCATACAGGATCCGGAATGTGCCGTATGGTGAAACGAATGTTTGGTCATTCCCGATGATATTGTTTCTGAATTTCTCAAAAAATTTTTCTAATGACGACATGTTCGGCTTCTTATTTGAGGTATGAACGAATGATTTGCATGGCAGCGGAGGCTAATTTACCGGCTTCTTGACGGTTTGTGCTTTCCGAATAGATTCTGATGATGGGTTCCGTATTGGATTTCCGAAGGTGTATCCAGCCTTCCGGCAAATCGATTTTCAGCCCGTCCGTGGTATCGGTTTCCGCATGGCGGTAGTGTTCTTGTACTTTTGAGAGCAATTCTTCGACCGGGATGGACGGAGGGATGGAAATTTTGTTCTTGCTGATATGGTAGGATGGGTACAGGCTGCGGAGTTCTTTTGCCGTGAGGTTTCTCTCTGCCAGCAAGGACAGGAACAAGGCGGTACCCGCCAGGGCATCCCTGCCGTAGTGCAATGCGGGATAAATGACCCCGCCGTTTCCTTCGCCACCTATGACGGCACCGGTTCTTTTCATTTCAGCGACCACATTTACTTCCCCTACGGCTGCCGCCGAATAATTTCCGCCGTATTTTCCGGTAATGTCTTTTAGTGCTCTGGTAGAGGAGAGATTCGAACAGGTATTGCCCGGAGTGTGCGACAGTACGTAATCCGCACAAGCGACCAGGGTGTATTCTTCACCGAACAGACTACCGTCTTCACAGACGAATGCGAGGCGGTCCACATCCGGGTCCACGACTATTCCGAAGTCGGCACCCGTTTCTATTACTTTTTCTGACAGAGCTGTCAAATGCTCGGGCAGTGGTTCGGGATTGTGGGGAAATTGCCCGTTGGGTTCGCAGTATAGTTCTATTACTTCCACCCCCAAGGCTCTCAACAAAGCGGGAATAGCGATGCCCCCCGTACTGTTTACGCCGTCCACTACCACACGGAATTTCTTGTCACGGATAGCCGGAAGGTTAACCAACGGAAGTTCTAAAACGGCTTGAATATGCCGGTCTATCAAGCCCTCGACGGTTTGGTAGCTACCGAGTTTATCGATGGTTTCGAAGTGGAATTTCCCCTCTGTCGCATAGTGCAATATTTTCGCTCCTTCGTCAGCATCGACGAATTCGCCTTGTTCATTTAGTAGTTTTAAGGCATTCCACGCTACCGGATTGTGTGAAGCGGTAAGTATGATGCCACCTTGTGTATGGTGGAACAGCACTCCCATTTCCACCGAAGGTGTGGTGGATAGCCCTGCATCGAGTACATTTATTCCCATGGCGTTGAGGGTGGCGGATACCAGGCGGTTCAGCATTTCGCCCGAAGGGCGGGCATCCCTGCCGGTGAGCACGGTGGGTTTTCCGGTATCGCGATGCCGTTCTTTGAGCCACCGGGCATAAGCCGCTGCAAAACGAACGGCATCTACCGGAGTCAGGTTGTCTCCGGGATAGCCCCCGATGGTACCGCGGATACCGGAGATGGATTGTATCAGTGTCATATTAGCTTTTTCGCAAAGATACGGTATCTGGATGATATAAAATAAAACACGAATTACATAGGGTCTGCTGAAAAACTCTCAAACACGTGAAAAAGAAGGTGTTTTGCAAGTATATTGATGGAAAAACGCAAGAAAAATGGAGGTTTTTCCAAAAAGTTTTGCCTGTATGCCGTGTGTCAAAAAACACGTTTTGAGAATTTTTCAGAGTGCCAAATGTAACAAGTTTTATAATGGGGATGATTCTGTGGATTCCCGGTGTATATTTGCAACGGAAAAACTATTGCCCGATGACAACACTTCTCGTTTTGTTTCTTTCCGTTATTGTAGGTGTAGCCATTTTATTAATTTGGAAACCGGAAAAATCCGGTATTAAAATACTACTCACGTTCAGTGGCGGGTATTTGCTCTCCATCACTTTGCTTCATTTGTTTCCGGAAGTATATGGGCATGCGCACGGAAATGTGGGTATATGGGTGGTAGCGGGTTTGATTTTTCAACTGGTATTGGATTTTTTCTCCCACGGTATCGACCACGGACACCACGGTGATACTTCCTTGGAATCTTTTCCGTGGGCGATATTCATTACTTTGTCATTGCATTCGTTTATGGAAGGTTTGCCGCTTTCGGACCACAGGCATTCGTATTTGCTTTGGGCGATAGTGGTTCACAAAGTCCCGGTTAGTATGATGTTGGCGGCGTTCTTTTTCCAGTCGAAAGTGGGATGGTGGAAAGCGGCATTGTTTATCATAATGTTCGCATTGATGAGTCCCTTGGGTAGCTTGGTGTCACAATATACGGAAACGGTGGGCCGGTATGCCGTACAAATCAACGCGTGGGTAGCCGGTGCTTTTCTGCATATCGCTACCGTTATTCTCTTCGAGTCATCGAAAGAACACCGGTTTAATATCATGAAATTTACCGCCCTGCTCGCTGGTATCGGTTTGGCTGTTTCAGCCTTGTAAGGAACCTATAAAAGCGAGGGGCAAAAGGATTTATGACGCTGTGAATTTTCTGGAGGGAAACAGGCCAGGCTTTTCCTGTTCTTCCTCTACTCCTCCCAATATTGCGGTTTGGTACTGTCGCTTTCCTGAAACCAATAGGCTTTCGTTACGATTTTTCCGTCAAGGGTTTTCAGCCTTCGTTCATATACCCATATCGCCGGATTGAACACCATATCGGTTACACCCAATGTGTAGAGCGGTGGTTCACCTTCTTTTACCTTTTCCTCTTGAATCAACACTTCAAAACCATTGTGTTCCAACAATTCTTTGAGGAATTTCATCCGTTTTTCCGGTATTTTTTTCTCGACGAACGTTACCCGTTGGTCACCGATGGATCCGAATTGATGTTTTCCTGAAAATGTCGTCATATCCGAAAAGTTTTTTGAAAGGTTAT
>CAZQPD010000166.1:0-5653 GCA_964595235.1 uncultured Polaribacter sp. | reverse complement strand
AATAAACCTTCTAATAGCTTCCTGCCCACCTGCTTTGACGTGTCCCGTACTTAACTTATCTCTCGATAAGCCTCCTTACTCAAGTTTTGTGCTGTCTATTCAATTATATGTATCTTACCGCTACGGTAAAACACATACAACCTCTTTTCAATGAACCTTCGCTTACAAAAGCGGACGCAAAGATACAAAAATTATTATCCCTGACAAGCATTGTTGAAAATTTTTTTTCAACGACACCCCGCCGCTTTTTGATCGCGGGTGCAAATATAAACGATTTATCCGAATGCTTCAATGTTTTGTCATTTTCCGGAAACGGAAAAATATTTTTATAAATGACACAAAACGTGTATATTATTAATATCCCCGTTCATTTATCGACGAAACGGAAAACCAACAGCACTGTGCCAAGCGCCCGGATAACGCCAATATTCCGTAATATTGCATTTTGTAGCATTATTAACCATGAGCCAAATCAAAGATCTCGAACAAGGTATTGCGCTGCCTATCATGGAGGACTTTTACAGTGTGCAGGGCGAAGCCTTTCATACCGGCACTCCTTCGTACTTCATCAGGATAGGAGGTTGTGACGTGGGATGCCACTGGTGTGATGTCAAAGAGAGCTGGAACGCCGCACTCCATCCCGTCACACCCGTAAGGGAAGTAATCGACCGGATGCCGGAACATACGAAAACCGTAATCATAACCGGAGGGGAACCATTGGAATACAACTTAAACCTTTTGACAAAATTAATCAGGGAAAAGGGCATACAAACCCATTTGGAGACCTCCGGAACCCATCCCGTATCAGGGCAGTGGGATTGGATATGTTTGTCCCCGAAAAAATTCAAACCGCCTGTCCTGTCCCTCTATCCACTCGCCGACGAACTAAAAATCATCGTACGGAACAAAAGCGATTTCGCATTTGCCGAAAAAGAAGCGGAAAAAGTCTCTCCGTACACCCGGCACTTGTTCCTACAACCCGAATGGAGCGTACACGAAACCATAACCCCGGTAATTATTGAATATATTAAAAGAAATCCCCACTGGAAATTGTCCGTTCAATTACATAAATTTCTTAAAATTCCATAGAGCGACATTCGTGGTATGTTATTTGTTACTATATTTGCGTAAAATTATTGAAGGTAATACCATGAAAAAAACATTGCTCTTATTAGGATTCCTATTGAGTAGCATCTATTATATGCCCGCACAAGAGCGGACATACGAGGAAAATATCAAATTCTTTCTCGAGCTCAACGGCACCATGGGACAATACAGGCAAGGTGTAGCCGAATTGCTGCAAATGCTGAAACAACAATACAAAGACCAAAATGTACCCGAAGAAATTTGGAAAGAAGCGGAAAACAAAGCTCAAATATCCCTCATCCAACTGACCAATGACCTGGTGGTCGTCTATAAAAATTTCTTTTCCCCCGAAGAGATAAAAGAGCTGGTGCAGCTGTACGAGAAAGAAGTGGCACAGAAATACATACAAAACGTTCTCTCTATCAGCAAAGCTTCGGAGGAAGCCACGCTGGTATGGAGCCGGAGCTTGTACAATGAGCTCACGGATTACCTTTATGAAAACGGATACAAACAATAATATTAACAATAGAAAACAGACCATTTATGAGAACTATTCTACTTACTATCGTCACCTTTATCTTTGCTACCGGTGCATTCGCACAAAGCAAAGCGGACCTCGTGGAAAAAGTATTGGAAGTAAAGAACGGGAAAGCCATATTTACCCGGTTAACTGAAGATAACCAAAACATTCCCGACGCCAAGAAGGCGGAATTCAAAGAACTGATCAATAAGAAAGCCGAAGAACTCCTCAACGAAGCGCGTAACTATTTCATGAAAAAATACTCCGAAGAGGATCTCGAAGAAATTTACAACGAACTCAATACTCCGGGACGCATCGCATTGAGTGAAAAAACCCTCGGTTTTATCCGCGAGTACAGGAGTTATAAAATCAAATTCCAAAAATACTTCAAGGAAAAATATATCGCATACCAACGGTAAAGGCAAACCCGTTTACACCTTAATTATATATAATAGTATGCCGCATAGCGGCATACTATTTTTTTATTAATCACAAGACATTTGTTCCCTTCCGGTGATTCTGATTCCCCTGCCTATCTCTTTTGCAAGCCGGTAAGCTTCGTTTATATCGTCATGCAAGACGGTAAGGTGTCCCATTTTCCTATGAGGGCGGGTATGTGTCTTTCCATACAGGTGCAGGTATGTACGCGGGTTCTCCAAAGCCTTCTCCAAACCCGAATACACGACCTCACCCGAATAAAATTCCTCTCCGGTAAGATTGAGCATTACGGCAGGCATACGGCTGCCCGTATCACCCGGGGACAGATTAAGTATGGCGCGCAGGTGTTGTTCGAACTGTCCGGTATATGATGCGTCCATACTGTAATGCCCGGAATTGTGCGGACGGGGTGCCACTTCATTGACCCGTATCATGCCATCCTTCGTCTCTATCATTTCCACCGCCATAAGCCCTACATGACCGAAGGCGCCGGAAGTGCGGAGGGCTAATTCCTCCAGGCGCCGCGCGAGTTTTGTATCCACACGTGCCGGAGCAAATACATATTCCAATTGATGAACCTGCGGGTGAAACTGCATTTCCACGGGAGGATAAACCGCCGTCTCCCCTTTCCGGTTACGGCTGATTAATACGGAAAATTCCCGGTAAATATCCAAATACTCCTCGGCAATACACGCCCTTTCCGGCAATGCTGAAAGTTGAGAAGCGTCCTCTATCAGCTGCACACCCCTGCCGTCATATCCGGAACGCGCGGCTTTCCAAATAAAAGGATATGAGGGTGGGTTCTCCCGCATTTCCCGGAGGGTAGCATATTTGCGGTATGCTGCCGAAGGAATTCCGTGACGGTGGTAAAAGTCCTTTTGCGCGGCTTTGTCCTGTACGGTTTCCAAAATCCGGGCTTGGGGAAAGACCTTTACGCCGGACTGTTCCAAATCTTTGAGTGCCCGGACATTTACATGTTCTATTTCGACGGTCAATACATCGCATTGTTTGCCGAAATGTAGCACGTCGTCATACGAACGAAAATCACCCGTCGTAAAACCCGCGGCATGACTGCACGGAGCATGCGGGGAAGGGTCCATGATAATCGTACGGATATTCCATTCCTGCAACACGGGCAACATCATCCGCCCCAACTGCCCTCCACCTAATATTCCGAGTACAAATCCGGATGTAAACACACGTTCCACCTCTGTACATTAATTTAGCATCGGGTCGTCGGGCGAATTGAGCCAAAGGCTATAGTCACCACCGAACTCGGACAATTTATCGCGCCAATGCGAAGCATCTTTCACCTTGAAGATATCAGGATAATCGTTCTCGGTCAGTATCCAGGCTTTTTCCTCTATTTCCATTTCCAACTGCTCGGGAGACCAGCCGGAATATCCGAGAAAAAAACGGATATCGGAAGGGTGTATCAGTTTGTTTTCTATCATTCTTTTTACCACCTGGTATTCCCCTCCCCAACTCAACGAACCGTTAATGGGTTCGCTGCCGGGTATCAAACCGGGTACCCGGTGTATATAATACAGGTGGTCGCGTTCTACCGGACCTCCGTTGTACACGGCAAAATCACAGTCGAAATCACTGATAAAATCACTGACGACGAATCCGGTCGGCTTGTTCATGATAAAACCCACAGAGCCCTCGCTATTGTGTTCCACCAGGAGAATCACCGAGCGGTTGAAAGGGCGGTCGGTGAGGGTGGCGGGAGAAGCTATCAGCAATTTTCCTTTGTCGATTTTCTGCGAAATGTTACTCATACTCGAGTTTGGTTTTTTTACAAATACAAAGATACAACCTGTCTCATAGAAAAACAATGAGGGGGATAAAAAAACCCCTTGCCAGCGACAAGGGGTAATGGTTATGGTCTTGTCAACTGTTTAGTTTACAGCGTCGTCGAATTTTGACCCTGCTTTGAAGCGTACGACGTTTTTAGCTTTGATTTTGATAGGAGCTCCGGTCTTGGGATTACGTCCGGTACGTGCGCCACGTTTGGAAACAGACCAAGTTCCCCATCCTACGAGGGTTACTTTTCCTCCTTTTTTCAATGTTTTGGTCACATTGTTGGTGAAAGATTCCAATGCTGCTTTTGCAGCGGCTTTGGTGATACCGGCATCTGCTGCCATTGCGTCAATTAATTCTGATTTGTTCATAACTTTATCAATTTAATGGTTAAAATTTCTGCGAATATATAGATTTTATAAGGGTTTACGCAAGTTTTTTGCCTATAAAACGGCTTATTTGTTGATAAGTCCGGTTATTTGTTAATAACTCGACTTGAAAAAACGGAAAAAATACGGCTAAAGCAACGTAATTACAGGGTTTGCATTAATCGAGGTGCAAGGGAAAATCAAAGCGGTACCCGTTCAAAAAGCTGTTCATATCCATGCTTCTTTTTCCTGGCCATTTAATTTCACGGATATAGACATAGCCTTGCCGGTGTGCCACTTTCATCACATTTTTTCCGTTTTCTTTGGCTACCAGCACGGTACCCGGGTCAGTGGTATGGGGAGTTTTTACGACGCTGCATGAGAGGATTTTCACCCGGATTTTTTTATCCCCTTCCGGGAAATGCGTCCACGCGCCGGGATACGGGGACAGCCCGCGGATAAAATTACGGATATCGTCCAACGGGGCGCTCCAATCGATACGCGTGTTATCTTGGGTCAATTTGGGGGCGGGGGAATAATCGCCGGGATTTTGGGGTACGGCTTGCGCCTTTCCGTCAAAAATATCCTCGACGGTACGGATGAGCAATTCCGCGCCCGCCTGCATCAAATCATCGTGCAAAGCACCGGCATTGTAGGTGTCCGTATCCGGAATAGGGACCCGCCGCTGCATGATAAGGGGACCTGTATCTATTTTCTCATTGATAAAGAAGGTGGTAACCCCGGTCTCTTTCTCGCCGTTGATAATCGCCCAATTGATGGGGGCTGCCCCGCGGTAAGCGGGCAATAAAGAGGCATGCAGGTTGATGGTACCGAGCGGGGGCATTTGCCAAACGGCAACAGGCAACATTCTAAAAGCTACAACGACGAACAAACCGGCATCCAGCGCCTGCAACTGTTCCAGAAATGCCTGTGATTTCAAATTAGCCGGTTGTAATACGGGCAAAGCCTTCTCTCCGGCGTATCGCTTTACGGCACTCTGCCGGGGTTTTCGCCCCCTGCCCGCAGGCTTATCGGGCGCCGTAACCACCGCCACCACCGGCAATGATGTTACCATCATTGCATCCAATATGCCTGCGGCAAAATCAGGTGTGCCGAAAAATACGATTTTTTTCTTGCTTTTTTTCACTACTTACCCGTATGATCAAACTAATGCACAAAGATAGGGGAAAAGAAGTAAACCGTACCCTGCCGGCTATACAGTATCTGCTGAAAAACTTTTTTAGTTAATAGTTTTGAGTTATGAGTTGATAGTGGTTAATTGTTAATGGTTAGTGGTTAGTGGTTAGTGGTTAATTGTTAATGGTTAATTGTTAATGGTTAATTGTTAATGGTTAGTGGTTAATGGTTAGTGATTAGTGGTTAATTGTTAATGGTTAGTGGTTAGTGGTCAGTGGTCAGTGATTAGTGATTAGTGGTT
>CAZQPD010000165.1:0-24603 GCA_964595235.1 uncultured Polaribacter sp. | reverse complement strand
CAACCGTTCGAACACCATTTTCGACTTCGATCAGAATATCGGTGCCAGCATCATGGCTAATGTGGGAAAGCGGGTAAAAATATCCGCTAATTACGATACCAAATCTACCTTCGACTTCCAAAATCTCGTCAAAATGGAATTCGACCCCTCGGTAGGATACGATGACGACGGAATCATCCGGAAAATTGAAGTGGGTAACGTGAGTATGCCTATGCGAAGCTCGCTCATCCAAGGCGCACAAAACCTCTTCGGGATGAAAACCGAACTCCAGTTCGGCCGCACTACCGTGTCCGCCGTCTATGCCAAACAGCAATCACAATCCAAAACCGTACAAGCGGAAGGCGGATCTGTCGTGGAAGAATTCGAACTGCAAGCTTCCGACTACGACCCTGACAGGCACTTCTTCCTGTCGCAATACTTCAGAAACCATTTCGACGAAGCCCTGCTGAATTATCCGCTGGTAAACAGCCCCGTACAAATTACCAACATTGAAGTGTGGATTACCAACTCGAACAACACCACCGAAAACCTTCGCAACATCGTAGCCCTGGCGGATATGGCAGAGCCCGTGGACATCCAACACCCGGAAATTTCCCAAACTTCACCCTATCCGCCGGGATACATATACGGATATCCGGACAACCATGTAAACGAACTGTACCAACTTCTTCAATCGGCTGAAATACGGGATATATCCACCGTTTCATCAGCTTTCGCAAATGTGGTGCCCGCCTCTAATCCCATGATACAAGGTAAAGATTATTCCGTACTCGAAAACGCCCGCAGACTCGTGGAAGGAAGCGACTTTTACCTCGACCGCCAACTCGGATTTATCTCTCTGAACCGCCGCCTCAATGACAGCGAAGTACTCGCCGTAGCATACGAATATACCATAAACGGCAGTACCACAGTATATAAAGTCGGAGAAATGTCGAGCGACGGAATTGTAGCACCCGATAACCTGGTCGTAAAACTCCTGCGCCCGGAACTGATCAACACCACGACCAAGGTCTGGGACCTGATGATGAAAAACATCTACAACCTGCAAGCTTACCAACTGAACAAAGAAGGTTTCCGCTTGGAACTGCTCTATGAAAATGACGAATCGGGAGTGCCGCTCAATGTACTGCAAACCGCCGTTACACCCGGCGTTTCGTCCAGAAGCCTGTTGAACCTGTTCTACATCGACCGGCTCGACCAAAACGATATCAGCCTGCCTGAAGGTGACGGATATTTCGACTACGTGGAAGGCATTACGGTCTTTTCGCAAAAAGGGTATATCATGTTCCCGAAAGTGGAACCATTCGGGAGCTATATAGACGGCGAATTACAATCAGAAGACGACGGATTCGTTTTCAACGAACTCTACGAATATACCCAACAGGAAGTAAAAAACAATTATCAAGCCAAGGACAAATACCTCATCAAAGGCTATTATAAGAGTGACTCGGCAAACGGAATATCCCTGGGGGCTTTTAATGTACCACAGGGTTCCGTACACGTCACCAGTGGTGGGAGAGAACTGGTCGAAGGGGTGGATTATGTGGTCGATTACCAAATAGGACGGGTAAAAATAATCAACCCCGCCATAGAAGCTTCCAATGCACCCATTCAGGTATCCGTAGAACAAAACACCATTTTCAGCCAGCAACGCACCAGCTTTCTCGGTGTGGACGTCGCACACAAAATCAGTGAAAATTTTGTGGTCGGAGCTTCCTATTTGCGGTTGAGCGAAACACCCTTTACCCAAAAGGTCAACTTCGGGCAAGAACCCCTGCAAAACCAAATATTCGGTATGAATGCCCAATTCAGTACCGAATCGGCTTTCTTGAGCAAAATAGCCAACCGCTTGCCTTTTCATAAATCGGATGCTCCTTCCAATTTCTCCATCCGGAGCGATGTGGCTTATCTCATGCCGGGCACACCGAAAAGAATCAATGTCAACGGCGAAGCCGCTTCCTATATCGATGACTTCGAAGGAACCCAAACACCTATGAACATCCGCTCGTACAACCAATGGTTCCTGGCTTCCACCCCACAAGAACCCCCAGGTTCCGAACTGTTCGACCTCGGAGGAAATGAAATAGGACTCGGATACGGAAAAAAACGCGCCCGGCTGGCTTGGTATAACATCGACCGCGACCTGTACAATATGTCCAGTATTGATAACGACGAGAAATCACGGGCGGAAGTAAGGGTAGTACTCAACGAAGAACTCTTCCCCGAACAAGAACAGGATTTTACCGATCCAAGAAACATAAGAACCCTGGACCTGGCTTATTTTCCACACGAACGCGGTTCATATAATTACGATATCGATAACCTCGACGCCGACGGGCGGTTCACCGACCCGGAGGACAGGTGGGGGGGTATCATGCGTGCCATGACCGTTACCGATTTCGATAGCGCCAATATCGAATACCTGCAATTCTGGATCATGGACCCGTTCGAAAACTATTCCATTACCCAAGAAGAAGGCTTACCGCCAAATGTAAACCCCGGCAACCCGAACAACCACCAAGGTGAAATATATATCAACCTGGGGAACATATCGGAAGACATCCTCAAAGATAACCGGAAAGCTTATGAAAACGGGCTGCCGGTAGATGGAACCCAAAATACCGCCCAAACCTTCTGGGGCATCGTCCCCACCCAACAAGCCGTCCTCTATGCCTTCGACAACGATGACAACCACCGAGCCTTACAAGATATAGGACTGGACGGTCTGGATGACGAAAAAGAAAAAAACAGAACCGCTGCCGACTTCCCCGATACCCCCGAAGGACAACAAGCCTACAACGACTACCAAGCTTATATCAACTACATCAACGGATTGCCGGACAACGCCCCGGAGAAAAACGACCCCGCCAACGACAATTTCCGCTTCTACAAAAGTACCGAATGGGATGACCAAAACGCCAGTATCCTATTGCGCTATAAAAACTTCAGCCGTACCCAAGGAAATGCCCCAACCGCTTCCATGTCCACAGAATCATACCCTACAGCTGCTACACAATATCCCGATATCGAGGATATTAATAAAGACCAAACCATGAATACGGTGGAAAGTTTTTACCAATACAAAATATCCCTCAATCCCGCCGATATGACCGTAGGTCAGAATTATATCGTGGACAAACGGACCACCACAGTCACTTTGGCAAACGGACAAGAACAAACCTCCACCTGGTATCAATTCCGGATTCCTATCGCCTCCGGCGAACCCATCGGGGGTATAAACGGCTTCAACTCCATACGCTTCATGCGGATTTTCCTTACCAAATTCAAAATGCCCGTCGTCATCCGTTTTGCCCAAATGGAATTGGTACGCGGACAATGGCGGCGCTATAAATATACATTGGAAGACGGCGAACAACCCATACCGCCCGTAGAACTGGATAATTTCGAGTCGGGTGTGGTCAATATTGAGGAAAACAGTACACGACAACCCATTCCTTACGTCTTGCCTCCCGGTATCGTGCGCGAACGGCTACAAGGAACCACACGAACGGCATTGGCTCAAAACGAACAATCATTAAGCCTCGTATTGCGCGGTGTGGAAGCAGGTGACGGAAGGGCGCTTTTCAAAAACGTCAGTGTGGACCTCCGTATGTTCAAACGTCTGAAAATGTTTATCCATGCCGAAAGCAAAGTAGGTGAAACCCCGCTGAACGACGACGAACTGGTAGCCGTGATACGCTTGGGTAGCGACCTGTCGAATAATTATTACCAAATAGAAAAACCCCTGAAAACCACCCCGTTCTCATCCACTACCGCCGAAAGCATCTGGCCCGCCGAAAACGAACTGAATGTGGACTTGGATGCCTTGAAAAAACTCAAACTGGAACGCTACGACCAATCCGCTCCGGCAAACCAACTCTTTCCCGCTCCAGAAGCAGGAGAACCGGTCGCATACAGAACCCGCGTATTGGGACACCCGAACCTCGGCAAAGTAAAAGTCATAATGCTGGGTATTATGAACAAATCCGGAGGGGAAGTATATGGTGAAATTTGGTTCAACGAACTCCGTGCCTCCGGCTATGACAACGAAGGAGGTTGGGCGTCCATCATCAACGCCGATGGGAACATCACCGATATTATGGATTTCTCCTTTACCGGAAGAATGTCCACCAGAGGATACGGAAACGTAGATCAAAATGTAAACGAACGAAGCCAAGAAGATATCAGGCAATACGACATTGCTACCAATCTCAATGTCGGAAAATTCGCTCCGGACAATTGGGGATTACAAATCCCTCTTAATATCGGATTCAGCGAAGAAATCAAACAGTCCAAATACGATGCACAATACCAAGACATCTTGCTGGAAGATACCAACGACCAGAACAGCCCGCACCGCAACGACGGACAAGATTACACCCGGCGCAGAAGCATTAGCCTGATCAATGTAAAGAAAAACCACAACCCCGACTCCAAGCGCAGGCAACAATTCTACGACTTCGAAAACCTGTCCTTCTCTTACGCCTATAACGAACTCTTTCACAGGGATTACAACGTGGAAAAATTTTCCGACCGCAACGTACGCGCAGCAGTAGGATATAATTATTCATTCAAAGCCCTCGAAATAGCTCCTTTCAAAAAACTGGAAGCCCTGAAAGGTAAATCCTGGAAATTTATCAAAGACATCAATTTCAACCCCTTACCAACCACTATTTCCGCCAATACCAACATCATTCGCCAATACAACGAACAACTCTCACGAAGCTTGGTGGACGACCTGCCTCCATTGCCCGTATTGAAACAACGGAACTTCCTGTTCGACTGGGACTATACCGTCGGGTTCAAACCCTTCCAATCATTACGCATTAACTTCAATGCTACCAACCACAGGGTGTATGACGATTTTAGCTATTACGACGATATCGGACTGTACGATAACTTCTTTAACCCCGGACGTCCGGTCAATTACAACCACAAACTCGATGCTTCCTACCAAATCCCCATCGACAAACTGCCGCTTTTGGATTTCATCAAGTCCAACTATTCCTACAACGCCGACTTCGACTGGCAAGGAGCCTCACACTCCATCGTACAATTTCCCGGTTACAGCATGCGCATCGACCAATTGACCGGAAATACCATCCAAAATGCCAACTCGCACAACTTCCAAATGGAAGTCAATATGAAAAAATTCTACAAAAACATAGGTATTGCCAAAGTATTGCGAACCAAAAAAGAACGCAAGGCGGCACGTAGAATGAAAGAAAAACAAAAAGAAGCACGCAAAAAAACCAAAGAACAAAAAGGCGGAGAAGGAGAAAAACCTACCAGAACCAAAGAGATGAGAGGCAAATCCAAAACCCCCTACAAACCCGGCAAACCCAAAACCGCCGGCGCCAAAGTGGCACGCGTATTCTACGACCTGCTCACCTCATTGAAAAACGTAAAACTCAATTACCAGGAAACCAATGGTACCGTATTGCCGGGGTATGCCCCCGAAACCGGTTTTCTGGGCAGGGATGACATTACGGGAACCCTTTCGCCCACTTTGGGATTCGTATTCGGTTCGCAAGTGGAAATGCGTAATTACGCCCTCGAACACGGATGGCTGGTCGGTAGAAACCTGCACAATCCCGCCGACCCCACTGACGACGACCCGTATTACAACAGGATATATGCCCGGAACCACTTCGAAAAACTCGATGTCAGAGCTACGGTAACCCCGTTCAAAAACTTCGATATCGATATACTCGCCAACAGAACTTATACCGGAAATATTAGCGAACAAATGGACGTGATTTACGACGATGACAACCCACAATTGCGCTTCAATCCCGGATTGACCACCGAAAACGGCAATTTCAGCATGAGTTACTTCATGCTCAATACCTATTTCGATGATATCGACAAGCTGTTCGACCAATTCAAAGCCAACCGGAATATCATCGCACAACGCCTTCTCGACGAATCGGAAACCCCCGGTATGACACTGGACGGTTTCGGCCCCACCAGCCAACAAGTCGTACTGCCCGCTTTCCTGTCAGCCTATTCGGGCAAATCCGCAAGCAATATAGACCTGAACCCGTTCGCCAAAATACCACTCCCCAACTGGAGTGTGCGTTTCAGAGGCCTTATGAAACTCAAATGGTTCAAAAAACACTTCAAAAATTTCTCCATCTCGCACGGATACCGCTCATCGTATTCCATCTTGAACTACCAAAACAATATGCAATACGACCCGGCTAACCCCCTCGCTACTGACAATGCCGGAAATTACCTCAACGAAAAACTCTATACCAACGTAAGCCTGCTCGATGAATTCTCCCCCTTGGTAAAAGTGGATGTCAAATTGAAAAATTCATTCTCATTCGATTTGAGAATGAACAGCAACAGGATGTTGACATTGAACATGAACAACAATACCCTGTCGCAAAATACAGGACAGGAATACGTGCTGGGATTGGGTTACCGTATCAAAAAATTACCCTTCAAAATGAAATTGAAAGGAAATAAAATGACCTTCAAAGGCGACTTGAACATGAAATTGGACCTCTCCATGCGCAAAGATAAAATGATGGTGCGCTATTTCGGGCTTGACAACAATACAGAAAACGACCAAATCACCGGAGGTCAAACCGCTTTCGGCATTAAGTTTATCGCTGATTACGCTATGACCAAAAACCTGCAAGCCGGTATATATTACATACAAGATGCTACCAGTTATGAAGTGTCCACTTCATTCGACAGGCGCTCCATCAGTTCGGGTATCAGCATCAAATATACCTTGGGAAATTAATTTCTAATCCAAAATAATAATCATTATGAACATACCAAACGACTTAAAGTACACGAAAGACCACGAATGGGTACGCATAGAAGGGGATACCGCTACTGTGGGAATCACGGATTATGCCCAATCGGAATTGGGGGATATCGTATATGTGGACGTGGACACCCTCGACGAAACCCTCGACAGGGAAGAAGTGTTCGGAACCATTGAAGCCGTAAAAACCGTCTCCGATTTGTTCCTGCCTCTCTCCGGCGAAATAACGGAATTCAACGGCAAACTCGAAGACAACCCGGAGTTAGTCAACCAAGACCCATATGGTGACGGTTGGATTATCAAAATGAAAATCAGCAACCCCGGAGAATCAGACAACCTGCTCGATGCGAAAGCTTATCAGGAATTATTGGGAGAATAACGGAATATTTATCGCCTCCGGACTTACCACAGGGGTGTTGGTCGCCGCACTGGTAAAACCCGGAACCCTTCCCGTACCCGGATTTCATCTTTCCGATAAGTTTCTACACCTGTTGGCTTTTGCCGTTTTGACAATTGCATGGTTTTTTTCATACGGAAACCACAAGAAAACCATTAATTTTTTTTGGATTTCCGGATTGTTGCTGCTTTATGGCATAATTATTGAGATATTACAAAGTGTAATCCATACGGGAAGAACCGCCGATTGGAAAGACGTAGTAGCCGATGTCGCCGGAATAGCAACAGGCTGGATCGTTTTTCCCCCGCTGGTGAAATATCTGTATAAGCAGGCTCTGCCGGAAAACTCTCAAACACGTAAAAGAGAATGAATTACTCAATAATGTCAATAGTAAAATGCAAGGAAAACCAGGGGTTGTCCCAAAAAATCTTGCATTTATATCATCTGGTAAAAACGTATTTGTTTTGCCGGCGGGGCAAGCGGGTTCACCTGCAAAAAATATCCGGCGGGCGTTTTCTTATCGCCATGTCCCTTCACCGAAAAAAAAATTTGAGCACTTCTGTGATCATTAGCAGACCCTAAAAAAAAAATTTATATATTAGCACTGAAAAATTTACATCATGGAACCGAAAAAAACCGAAAAAGCCAACCTCGAAAATTTCAATAAGTTATTCTTATTGTTAGGATTGTTCTTATCACTTCTTTTCGTCTATTCCCAGCTGGAAAAAGAGACGGCGGAATCCAATAACGGCAATAAATTGACTTACCGCCAACTCGATCTGGATGAAGAGGAAGATGTGCCTGAAACCGAACAAATCGAAGAAATCAAACCGCCGGAACCCCAACAAGCGGCACCACCACCTCCCGTACTCGAAGAAATCAAACAAGTCGAAGATGATGCCGAAGTAGAGGAGACCGTCATTGAATCTACCGAAAGTAGTGAAGAAGAAGCCATTGAAATAGAAGAAGTGGAAGAAGTGGAAATAGAAGAAGAAGTACAGGAAGATGTCAGCTTCCGCGTCATCGAAGATGCGCCCGTATATCCGGGTTGTAAAGGAAACAAAGAGCAGTTGAAAAAATGTTTTAGCGAGAAAATCAAAAAATTTGTCAATAGCAAATTCGATGTGGAACTGGCGAACGAACTGGGGCTCTCTCCTGGTAAAAAGAGAATCAACGTACAATTCGTGGTGAGCCGTACCGGCGAAATAACCAACATCAGGGTACGCGCTCCGCACAAAAGACTCGAAAAAGAAGCCCGTAGAGTCATCAGCTTGCTGCCGAAACTCAAACCGGGAAAACAACGCGGAAAACCTGTCGGTGTGAAATACAACCTGCCTATCGTATTCCTCGTTACCGAATAGACCGGCACATTACCACGGATTTCTATATAATATTAAAGGCTTTACGAAGTAAAGCCTTTTTTGTTGTAATAAAAAAAGGGCAAGCGACCTATATCACACCGCTCAACCCGTTACCCTTGCTGTGTTCCCACCCTGGGGGATTCACAGGGAGCTGGTTGTATAGGACTTGCCCGGTGCAAAGGTAACAATTTTCTGTTTGTGCCGGAACATAAATATCCGGAAAACCGCCATTTGTAGAAAAAACCGTAACTTTATGGCGCCCAATTCAAAAGTTTATGAAAAAGATTACACCGGTATTGTTGATAATCAATCTGCTCGTATTGAGCGGTATCCTCATCCGTGCGGTAAGCGAAAAGGATGCCGAGCGTGGACTACCGCCGAAAAATACTGCCGACAGCTATCTGATTAGTGCCGTAAAAATCCCCGCAGAGTTGGACTTCGCCGGCGAACCCGTACCTTTGGATGACCCGGATGTATATGAACGTATCGACCGGGAGATTCACGTGAATACCTATTGGCAATCCAGTACATTACTCCTGATTAAACGCGCTAACAAATACTTCCCGGTCATCGAACCCATTTTAGCCCGCGAAGGTGTACCCAGTGATTTTAAATATCTTGCCGTTGCCGAAAGTTCCTTGATGAACGTCACTTCTCCGAGTGGCGCCAAAGGCTTTTGGCAACTACTCAAAAACACAGCCCGCGAATACGGACTGGAAGTGAACGACAATGTGGATGAACGTTACCACCTCGAAAAAGCCACTGTCGCCGCATGCCAATACCTGAAAAAAGCCAAAGAACGTTTCGGAAGCTGGACGATGGCTGCTGCTGCCTATAATGCCGGGATGAGCCGCATCGGCAAAAGAGTAGAACAACAAAATGTAACCGATTATTACTCCTTATACCTCAATGAGGAAACATCCCGGTACATTCCGCGCATAGTAGTCTATAAGGAAATTCTCACCCATCCGGAAGCCTATGGATTTACCTTCGACAAGGAGGATTTGTACCGCCCATATTCATTTTACGAAGTGGAAGTGGATACCGCTATTGCGAATTTGGCGGAATTTGCCTCTCATTTCGATGTGAGATACAAAGACCTCAAACTGCTCAACCCTTGGTTAAGAGACACCAAACTCAACAACAAATCCGGCAAAAAATACCTGATAAAAATAAAAAACGAATAACCGTCAATCCCTGGCCCGCCACATCAAATACACTCCGGCCAATACCATGGGGATGCTCAACCACTGTCCGGTATTGAGTGTCCAAGCAGCGCGTTCGTCCACCTGGGCTTCTTTGAAAAATTCTATCACAAAACGCGCCGACCACAGCAAGATCATAAACACCCCGAACAGATAGCCTTCCCGCTTGCGTTTGTCCGTCCGCCAATAGAGATACCACAATATCAAGGATATCAATACGTAAGCGGACGCTTCGTACAATTGGGTGGGATGCCGGGGCACCGTATCGCCCAACCTCCTGAATACAAATCCGTAATCCGTTCCCGTATATTTCCCCACTATCTCCGAATTCATCAGATTACCTATCCGGACAAACGCCCCTCCGATGGGTATGGTCAATATGACCCTGTCCAAAATCCATAAGATGGACTTCTCCGGCAATACCTTCTTGCGGTACAAAAACATAGCCGCGATAATGCCTATGGCAGCCCCGTGACTCGCCAAACCGCGAAAACCCGTCACCCGGAACGGATTAAAACGCACGGGCAAGAATATTTCGAGCAGGTGATCTTTATAATAATCCCAACTGTAAAATATCACCTCTCCCAACCGTGCACCTATTAGAGTGGCTAATGCGGTGTAAATAAATAGCTTATCTACCAGATCGGGATTGACTCCATCGCGGCGGTAATAGGATTTTTCCAAATAAATACCCAGCAGAAAAGCGATGACGAACATAAGCCCGTACCAGCGTATCGCCAAGGGTCCCAACTCAAAAATTACGGGGGACGGATTCCAATCTATGCTTAATAATATCATATTTTGTTTTTTTGTTTGGATTGAGAACACCTATGTTATTTATTGTGTTCCAAAATATATCCGGCGACTTTTTCCATCAGGTGCACCCTGTCCCGTCCTCTTACATTGTGTTCGTGCATGGGATATGTGAAAAAATCGATGGGAATGTTCTTATCTACCGCTGCTTTGAGCAGGGTCAAACTATGTTGGGGCACGACCACGGGATCCACACTACCGTGGATGACGAGCAGACGTCCTTTCAGCCGGTCGATATATAGCGGCAACCTCGTTTCACGGTATCCTCCGGGATTTTCGACGGGAGTATCCATATAACGTTCACCGTACATAACCTCGTAATACTTCCAATCGGTGACGGGACCGCCCGCTACCGCAGTCGTAAACACCCCCGGATGATGCAACATCATGGAAATGGTCATAAATCCTCCGTAACTCCACCCGAATATCGCCATCCGCCCGGAGTCAACATAAGGTAATGACTTTAAATATTCAACTCCGGTCATCTGGTCCTCCATGGCAGCTTTGCCCTGATGACGGTGAATGACACTTTCGAAGGCAAATCCCCGGTTTGCCGACCCCCTGCCGTCCAATGTAAAGATGATATACCCTTTTTCCTGTGCCAGATAATACATCCACAACGGGGCTCCTCCCATCCAAGTATCGGTAACCAACTGTGCATGAGGACCTCCATATACATATACAAGTACGGGGTATTTCCGGGAAGGGTCGAAGTCTGCGGGTTTTATCATCCGGGCGTGAAGCGGAAAACCGTCATTTGATTTCAAATGAACAAATTCCATCGTTACCCTGGGATAGTCTTTCAGCGGATTTTCCACTTCTTTGAGTATCACACAGTCTTTCTTATCCGGGCAAATAATTCCCTGTTTCAGGGGAACTCCGGGGCTTGAATACGTGTCAATCAGATATTTGCCCGAAGGGCTCAATTCCGTATAATGACTACCTCCGGGTTTGGTCACCTGAACCGGCGGGGTTTTGCCGTCGAGAGATACCCGGAACACTTGCCGTTCTTTCGGGTCTTCGCCCGTCGCCGATACGAACACTTCGCCGCCGGCACCGTCAAAACCCAGTATCGACAAGACGGGAAACTGAAAACGGGTAATTTGACGTTGGAAACCGTCTTCCAGATGATACAGGTACAGATTCATAAACCCGTCGCGTTCACTCATCCACAAGAAGGTGTCATTGCTGCCCGGCAAGAAGCGGGCGGGTGTTTCGGGTTCCACCCATTTGTCGTTTTGTTCTTCGAACAAAGTACGTACTTTCCTACCCGTAGTGGCATCGTAAACATTCAGCCACATATGGTCCTGTGCGCGGTTCACTTCGGCGAGCAGAATGTATTTTTCGTCCGGTGACCAAGCGAGGTTAGTCAGGTAGTGTTCGTCGGAAGTATCGATGTCCAGATAGAGTGTTTTTCCGTCGCTGATGCGGTATATTCCCACTTTTGCCTGTTCGCTTTTTTGCCCTGCCATCGGGTATTTTATATTTTTCAGGCTTGCGGGGTAAGTGGTGATATCCACCAATGGATAAACGGATACTTGGGACTCGTCCTTTTGGTAGAAAGCCAGGTATTTCCCTCCGGGTGACCAAAAAGTCCCTTTTTCTATTCCGAATTCATTGCGGTGAATGGCTTGTCCGGATACGATATTCGTATCTCGAAAAGAAGTAACGGGAATGCCGGATTTTCCCGGTGACGAAATGTACAAGTTGTTTTCCACCGTATAGGCGAGGTAGCCGTTTTTCATACAGTAATCCGTGTTTTCCCCTTTTTCGTTTTCCGCTATCCGCGAAATGCTTTCCTTCCGCAGGTAATCCCATACATACAAAGTGCCGTCATGCGAAAATACCATCTTGTTCCCGTCTATCGCCGTCAGATACGGAAGTCTCTCCAACGGAATACCCGAAGCGGTAAAATCCTGTATGCTTATCCGCCGGATTTCTTCACCTTGCGGATTGATAAATACAAAGTCCCCGCCATCCCGGTATAGGGCTTCGTCCTTGTTTTTGACCCATTGCAAATCTTGCAAACCCCTCGGATACAAGCCTTTGTAATAACCCAGCACGGCATCTTCCATCGTCAGGTGTTTTTCTTGTGCTTCTACGGACCAGACGGCTACAAAGAGCAATAACAAGGCTGTGAATGATTGTATTTTTTTCATATCGGATAGTTTCAGAAAAGGCAAAAATACATTATATTTTTCAGCTTATTTATTTACGAAATAACCGTTTCCACTATTTTCTCCACGGTAAAACCGTATTCACCGAACAGTATGTCGCCGGGTGCCGAAGCCCCGAAATGTTCGAGAGACAGGATTTTACCTTCCTGTCCCACATAGCGGTACCACGGCATGGCAATTCCTGCTTCCACGGCAAAACGCCGTGTAATGTGTGCGGGTAAAATGCTTTCACGGTAATCACTTCCGGCTGCTTCGAACAATTCCATGGAAGGCATGGATACCACCCGTACTTTGATGTTTTTTCCGTTCAGTTTTTTCTTGGCTTCGAGGAGCAAATGTACTTCCGACCCGCTTGCCATCAGTATCATGTCGAAATCCTCGTCTTCGGTGAGTATATAAGCTCCTTTTGCCGCATTTTCACAGGAGTTCAATTCATTCCTGTCCACGACGGGGAGTTTTTGGCGGGACAGTACCAGGGCTGTGGGTCCTTCTTTGCGTTGTAAAGCTATCTTCCACCCGGTGAGGGTTTCGTTAGCATCCATGGGGCGGAAGGTTACCAATCCGGGGATAGCCCGCAGGGCAGCGAGGTGTTCCACCGGTTGGTGGGTGGGACCGTCTTCACCCAATCCCACGGAATCATGGGTAAACACGTACACCACTTGCAATTGCATCAGGGCTGCCATACGGACTGCCGGGCGCATATAGTCAGAAAACACAAAGAATGTTCCCCCGTAAGGTATGACACCCCCGTACAGTGCCAACCCGTTCATAATCGCGCCCATGGCAAATTCGCGTACGCCGTAATGCAGATAATTGCCTTGATAGTAATCTGCGGAAAAACCGGTATGCAGGGGTGTCAGCGTGTTGTTCGACGGGGTCAGGTCGGCGGAACCGCCGAAAAGCGCCGGAACCGCCGGCAATATTTGTTCCAATACTTTGCCCGAGGCTTTGCGGGTGGCCATTTCATTTCCCGGAGGGAAAGCCTCCGGTACGGAAAATTCCGGCATGTCGAAAGTCGCATCCCATTCTTTTGTCATGCCGGGGAATGCGCCGGTGTACGACTGGTACAATTCTTTCCACTGTTTTTCGAGTTTTTCTCCTTTTTTCTTTCTTTTTTCCGTCCATTTATAGACTTCATCGGGCACAAAAAATTCTTTTTCGCTTATTCCGAGGTTTCTTTTGGTGAGCAAGACTTCTTCCTCGCCCAACGGGGAACCGTGAACGGCGGATGTGCCTGCCTTGCCCGGACTGCCGAAACCGATAACGGTTCTGCATACGATAAGTACGGGTTTGTCGGATTTTTGGGCTTTCTTCAAGGCTTTCCGGATGCTATCGTAATCGTGTCCACTGGTTTTTAGCACTTTCCAGCCGTAGCTCTCAAAACGTTTTTTGACCTTGGTGGAATCGGATAATGAGGTGGAACCGTCTATGGTGATATCGTTCGAATCGTATAGCAGGATAAGATCTTTGAGTTTCAAATGTCCTGCCAGGCTCAACGCCTCGTGCGAGATGCCTTCTTGCAGGTCGCCGTCTCCTGCCATGACGTAGGTTTTGTGTGCGATAAGCGGGTAACCTTCTTTGTTGAAACGGGCAGACAGGTGGGCGGCTGCGATAGCCATTCCCACGGCGTTAGCCACACCTTGTCCCAGGGGACCCGTGGTGGTCTCCACGCCCGGTGTATGGTTGTATTCGGGGTGTCCGGGGGTTTTACTCTCCCATTGTCTGAAATTTTTCAAGTCCTCCATCGAGAGGTCGTAGCCGTACAAATGCAGCAATGCGTAGAGCATAGCACTTCCGTGCCCTCCCGACAATACGAAGCGGTCGCGGTTCTGCCACTGGGGATTGCCGGGATTGAAACGCAAAAATTCCTGGAACAAAACGGCGGCTACATCAGCCATTCCCAGGGGTAATCCGGGGTGTCCGCTATTGGCTTTTTGCACCATATCCATGGATAAGGCACGAATCGTATGGGCGATTAACCGTAATTTGTGATTTTTCATAGGTATGGGTGGTTTTGTCTTTCGATGGGAACATCAGCGTTGGCGCAAACGTATTTCGGTCAATATTTTTTTGGTGTATAACGGAAAGTCGGCTCCTTGTATCCATCCGAAGTAGCCCGGGTCTGAACGGAACACTTCCGATACTTTGCGCCCTTTGTATTTTCCGAAGGAAAAAATTTCGTCGCCTTCGTCGTCGTAGAGGATAAACCCGGCGAAGTCCGCGCGTTTTCTATGAGAGGAAAACTCGCTCAAAGCGGCGATATCGTTCTCCAAATCGTCATAGCGCTCCACCTGTGCCTGTAATATTTCGTAGGTTGCCCTGACATCGGCTTCGGCGGAATGGGCATTTTCGAGTTCTTTGTCGCAATAGAATTTATATCCGGCGGATAGGTTCCGGGCTTCTTTCTTGTGGAAAATGGTTTGCACATCCACCGAGCGGCGGTTTTTCATACTGAAATCCACACCGGCACGCAGCATTTCTTCGGCTAACAGTGGAATGTCGAAGCGTTCGGAATTGAAGCCGGCGAGGTCACAGCCGGTAATAAAGCGGTGAATGTCTTTTGCCACTTCTTTGAAGGTAGGGGCGTCTTTTACATCCTCATCGGAAATGCCGTGTACGGCGGTTGCTTCTTCCGGGATATGCATTTCAGGATTGATTTTTGACTTAAAGGTTTCTTCCTTGCCTCCCGGATGCACTTTGAGGATAAAAATTTCCACTATTCTGTCGGTAGCGATGCGTATGCCTGTGGTTTCGAGGTCGAAAAAGGCTATGGGTTTTTTCAGGTTGAGTTTCATGATGGGTTTTCTCGGTTTATGCGTTCTTGTTCGGTTTTTTCCGCCAACCTTTTGGGTATCAGGGGGCGTATGAGTGTTCTTCGCTTGTTGAATTTGACGAAGGGGTAGAGTTCCAGTTTGTCTTTTATTTTTTCGTTTTCATCCGGGTATTTGTTGGTTCCTACCAGGATGATTTTCCCTTCGTCGAAGTACTGTTGTTCTTTGGCGGCAGCCCGCTGAACGGCATCTTGTATGCTTCCGTTTTTCAAACCTTCTACCAGCCCGCCTCCGGCTTCGATTTTTTGGAACATTTCGAGTGATTTTTTTGCCAGTTCGAGGGTGATTTTTTCTATATAATAACTGCCGGTGGCGAAATGCCGGGCACCTTTGAAGCGGTTTTCTTCTTTGAGGATAGCCAGTTGGTTACGGGCGATGCGGGAGCTGAAATCATTAGCCCGGGCGTAGAAGGTATCGAAAGGGATATTGAACACCCTGTCGGCGCCGCCCAGTATGGCGCTCATCACTTCCGAGGTGGTACGAAGCATGTTTACGTAGGGGTCGTACAGTGTTTTGTTCCTGATGCCGGGCATGGCGGTTATTTCGATACGGGGGGACAGTGAGTGGGTCCGGGTGACGAGTTGCCACAAATACCGGAATGCGCGCAGTTTGGCTATTTCAAAGAAATAATTGCTTCCCAGGGCAAAGTGAAACCGCAAGTGTTCGAGACCGTCAATTCTGTTTATATATTCCCAGCCGTGGGCGAGAGCCAGCGCGAGTTGTTGAACCATATTGGCTCCTGCATTGTGGTAGTGTGAAGCATCCACCAGTGGAGAAAACATACCGGTGAAGCGGCTGTTCAGTTTGTTCATTTTGTCGAATCCGTCCGTGCCGCCTTCCCACCAATTTCCCGTTCGTACCAAATGCCCGGTATTATCCATATACACCCGGATATGGTGTTTTTCCTTGTATTCCGTCAATTGTTCCAATATGTGTTCTCCCGGAAATGAGAGTTTGAAATGTACGGCGTGTTCTTTGTCGAGGGAATGGTAATGGTACATCAGTTCGTCGGGGCGAAAGGGTTTATCGACGGTGAACTCGACTGTTTCCGCACCTTTTTCCAAATGCGTTCGTCCTATCCTGCCGGCGATATCGATTTTTGCCAGATATACGTACATCGCCGGACTGAAATCGTCTTCCGGCATGGGAATGTCCAGATATTCGAAAGAATCCCTGTGGTAGAACGGTTGGACCTTAATTCCTTCGAGGGATTGCCATACCAAGAGTTCGTTATAATCCGCCCCTTTCAGGTCGAATTGAATGAGTTGTTTCCATTCTTTCTCCGGGAAGCTTTGAAATTCGTCAAATGATAATTGTTCCGGCATAAAAAATATTCAATAACTTATACAAACGGTACACAATAACGGACGTCACCGGTTATTTGATGACATATACATCTTCATTCTCTTTTTTTAGCCCGTATTGTTCGCGGGCGAATTTTTCCAGGCTGTCATTATGTCGATAGACTTCTATGATTTTGCGGTCTTTGGCTATTTCCCGGTCATAGTACCGGATGGACTCTTCCAATCTGTGGATTTCTTTGTTCAGGCTCCGGTTAATTTTGATGGAATTGGCGTCGAAAAAATACATCCATACGAGGAATGCAGCTCCGGTGATCAGGTAGGGGTTGAGCCATATTTTTTTTGGTAACCGTTTCATAATCAATGTGCCTTGTTCAGTTTGTTCTTAATTACGGTGCGTACGATATCGACGGCTACATTGTTGTGCCTGTCGTTCGGGATGATGATATCGGCGTATTGCATGGTAGGGCGTATGAATTGTTCGTGCATGGGTTTGAGGGTTTGTTGGTAGCGTGAGAGCACTTCTTCCACATCCCTGCCGCGTTCGCTGACGTCCCTTCTGATTCTACGAATCAGGCGTTCGTCGGGGTCGGCATATACATAGACTTTGATATCGAACATTTTCAGGAGTTCGGGGTTGGTAAAGACGAGGATACCTTCCACGATGATGACGTCGCGGGGGTGGGTAATCAGGGTGTCTTTGGTGCGGTTGTGTGTAATAAAGGAATAGACGGGTTGTTCGATGGTTTTTCCTTTTTTCAGTTGTGACAAATGTTTTACCAGGAGGTCAAAATCGATGGAATTGGGGTGGTCGAAATTGATTTTGGTGCGTTCTTCGAAGCTCAAATGGTCGTTCTTGCGATAATAATTATCCTGCGATATGACGACCACATCATCGGCATTGAGGTCTTTCATGATTTTATTTACCACGGTGGTCTTACCGCTACCCGTTCCTCCGGCAATTCCTATGATGAGCATAACGACAGGCTTTTGTTGGGTTCGAATGATGGTGTAAAGTTAGTGTTTTTATTCTTTTCCGTCCACATAATTTTGCAAAAAGGCGTACCGCGGAGTGAGTTTGCCGTTTTGTGTCATCCTTGCCCTTTCGAGGATATGGTGTGCATCCCCGTCGAAAAAAGCCGGAATGACGTGTTCGAGGAACATTTCACCGAATCCGGTACTTGCATCGCGGGGGAGTTCTGCCGGCAGGTTATCGACTGCCATGACGGCGATGACACCGTCTTTCAGGAAGTCGTCTTCTTCGCCCGTCTGCGGATTGTATCCATATACCGGGTCAGCAATGGTGGAAGCGCGTATGGTAGAGGCGATGGGTCTTCCGATATCGCAGCTGATATCCGCTACTACCTTGATGTTGAATTCCGGGTCCGCTGCTTCTTCACGTGTGTAGAAGTCGGGAGCGGCATCGTTGTGGAAATGCCCGGCGATGAACATATCGGCAACCCGTGTGAAACGTTTGAAGTCGCTGTCGTACTCTTCCGGATGGTCGAAAAAGTCGAACATATCCTTTTGTACTCCGTCTTTACGGCGGTTATAGTCCAGGACGTCCAATTGTACATAAACCGCCTCATCAAAGGTCTGTGTAAGAAAAGTATCCACACTTACTTGCTTGATGTACATGGCATCGAGAATTTCTTTGGCTCCGGTGCCTACGCGTCCGGTGCCGGTCAGTACGATTTTGACGGGGGGCATTGTCACTTGGTGGAGTTCGTTAATCAAAGCCACCTTATCGGGCAAGGTATGTGCGGGAGGCAGGTCGAATATCCTGTATTTTTTACCGAGGGTGCGTATGCCGTTGTATGCCCCGACGATTCCGGCATAATAGCCGAAACCTATCAGTCGCATGTTATTCTGCGCCGTGATGAGTTCGTGGTCGTAGAGTTCTATGTTCTTGTCGAGAATGGCGCGTAGCAGTTTCCGGTTGTACGGTTGTTTTTTGATGGTATGAGAGAAAAAGAAATATTTCTTGCCGGGTATCAAGGCATCTACGGGCACCTCTTTCACCCCGAGTAGCACGTCGCAGTCCGACACATCGTTTACTACGGGTATTCCGGCGGTTTCGTATTCGGTGTCAGTGAAAGTTCTGATGTCCGAGGACTCGGCGACTATGGTCAATTCCGGAAACATGTTTTGAGCTTCCACACAAGTGCCGGGGGGTAGTACCACCCGTTTGTCGGGCGGGGTTTTTCTTTCTTTGATCAATCCTATTTTCATCTGAACGGTATTTTATCGTTATTCAAGTATTTTTCGAGCATTTCCGCCAGGTTGGCGTGCATTGCGGGCAGGCGTTCTGCCAGTTGGTCGCGGGTGATAAAGACGGCTGTTTGTATGCCTTCTTCACTTTGGGGCACAGGGGTTTGCCCCGCTTGGGCTTGCATGAGGAACCATTTAATGCGTTTTAATTTCACCCAGTTGTTTTCGCTGTATAAGTGATACGTACGGGACAAAGAATCCGTAATGACCGGAGGAGCTATACCACATTCCTCTACCACTTCGCGGACAGCGGCACTCCGGGCGTCTTCACCGGGGTCTATCTTGCCCTTGGGTAAATCCCAATAGCCGTTCCGGAATATCACCAAATATTTGCCTCCGGTGTCGGAAACCAGACCGCCGGCGGCTTCCACCACTTCGAACATTTCGAGAAATTGTTTCCACAGATACTCCGTGTCATGGTGGTAGAGTACCAAACCCGGAACCGGGGTGTTCTGCAACTTATGGATGATTTCGGGTGCTTGTACCGTGTCTATCAAAAAAGATTGATAATTCCCGTCGCGTACGGGTTCCCGCGATAGAATGACCGGTTTTTTTTTGAAAAAAACTTTATACATTTACCCCATGATTTGGCACAAAGATACGGCAAAAATCACTGCTGTAAAACTATTGGAGACCGGTGCGGTACAATTGCGACCGGAGCGTCCTTTCACTTGGGCTTCGGGTATGCGTTCCCCGGTGTATTGTGATAACCGTGTAGCGCTTTCATTTCCCGGTGTCAGGGAATTTATAGCCGGTAGAATGGCGGACATTGTCCGCAGTGAATTTCCCGGAACGGAAGTGGTAGCCGGTGTCGCCACAGGAGCCATCGCCTGGGGAGTACTGGTAGCGGGAATCCTCGATTTGCCCTTCGTGTATGTACGTCCGTCACCGAAAAAACACGGCAGGCAAAACCGCGTGGAAGGATATTTGCCCCCCCATTCGAAAACCCTCGTCATCGAGGATTTGATCAGTACGGGTATGAGCAGTATGTCCGCTGTTCTCGCATTGCGCGAAGCGAAAACGGAAATATTGGGTATGACAGCCGTATTCTCATACGGTTTTGAATCGGCTATCCGGTTGTTCGACGACAAGGGGATTCGCGTCTATACTTTGAGTGATTTCGAAACCCTCGTACGGGTAGGGCAGGAAAAAGGGAAATTTAGCGAAGCGGAACGGCAGACCCTGCTCGAATGGCGGCGGAATCCCGGAGGTTGGGAATACTGACAAGCAGCCCCCAATTAACCACTAATCACTAACAACTATAAAAGATTTCTCCCTCCGCTACCGCTCCGTATCGAAATGACAGGGTGCGTGTCATTCCGAACGAACGAGGCTCGAGTGAGGCGTGTCCCGAAGCATTTTGGGAAGGAATCTTTCCGAATAATGTAAAGATTTCTCCCTCCGGTCGAAATGACAGCGCACCCCAACTATTAACTAATAACTAAAAACTATCAACTCTACTCGTGTTTGAGAGTTTTTCAGCAGATCCTACTGTAAGCCCTTGCCTGCATAATAATCCAAAATCTTGGTATGTAGCAGGTAGGTGTATTTGGCAGTTACGAGATTGGATTTCGCCCGGGTCAGGTTGTTGCGTACTTGCTCGAAGTCGTACGAGGTCATACTCCCCAATTCGTAACGTTCGTTTGCAGCGCGGTAGGCTTCTTCCTGTGCTTTCAGGTTGGCTTTTGCCGCCAAATAGGAATTGTATGAGGTCTGTGCGTCGAGGTAAGCCTTTTCGATATCGGTACGCAGTTTGACTTTTCCCGCTTCGAGGTCGTATTGTGCCATTTGGGTGCGCAGACGGGCTTTTTGAACGGTACTTTTGTTCCGGTATCCTTCGAATACGGGAATGCTTACCGACAGGCTGACGGATTGCCCGCGATTGTCGGTCAATTGACGGAAATAATCACTTTGCTGCAAGCCGTCTTGTGTTAAGTACAAATAATTGGTTCCCAAACTGTAAACTGCTCCCACCGTAGGGTAAAATGCCGCTTTGGCACGTTTTTCACTTTTTTTTGAAAGTTCGATATTCAAGCGGGCTATTTGTAATTCCGGACGGGTTTTTTCGGCAAAATCATAGACTACTTTCCCCGATGAATATGCGACGGGTGCGGGTTCGAATCCGGCGTCCACTCCGCGAATGGAAAAGCCGTCCGAGGGCACTTGTAAGATACGTGTGAGTTCCAATACCGACAGGCGTTTGTTGTTTTCGGCTTTGACGAGATTTTCCCGGTCTGCCGCCACACGGGCTTCGGCTTGGTACAAATCATTGCGGGGTTTGACCCCGGCTTCTACCAAATCGCGGGTTTTCTGCAACAATTGCTCCGATACCGACAGTTGCTCGCGCGCGATGCTGATGTTTTCCCCTGCCAGTACGATGTTCAGATACGCCCGGGCTATGTTCAGCGCCAAGGCTTCACGCACTTGCCCGGCAGACAGCTCATCGATGCGCAATTCGTCGAGGGCTATTTCCCTTTCGATACGAAGTGCTCCGCCTTGGTATAAGGTGGAGCGTGCATTAATATTCCACGAATGCGTGAAGGCACCGGGTGCCAATGGGCTGTCGAAAGAATAACTCATATCCGTACCGGCTGATACCACCGGATACGCTTCCGATTTCAGGCGTTTGATTTCCTCTTTTTGCATTTCTGCGTTCAGCAGGGCTTGCCTGACGTCAGTATGATGTTGGAAGGCGTAATCGATACAGTCTTTTAAGGTCCACGGATTGCCGCTTTGGGCAGCTACACGGAGAGCCCCGGAAATGAGGATTCCCGCTATGAATAAGGCGATATTTTTTTTCATCCTGTTCGGTTCTTTCTTATGTAGGACGGGCAATGATAAAAAATGTTACAAAAAAATACCGTAAGGCACTTGACAATGCCTGCTGGGAAAACGTATATTTGCGGTTCGTTTTTTGCGGGAGGTTTCCCCGAGATGCAAGAATAAAAAAATCATAGAATACAATGAAATTATCACAATTTGACTTCCACATGCCCCAAGAGCTTTTGGCTCAATATCCTGCGGAACAACGGGATGAATCCCGCCTGATGGTGCTTCACCGGGATACCGGAGAAATAGAACACCGTATGTTCAAGGACTTGGTCGAATATTTCGATGAAGGTGACTTGATGTTGCTGAACAATACCAAGGTATTTCCTGCCCGTCTGATAGGGTATAAGGAAAAAACGGGCGCACGGATAGAAGTGTTCCTGCTGCGTGAACTCAACCCGGTCAACAGGCTGTGGGACGTGCTGGTGGATCCTGCCCGGAAAATACGTATCGGTAACAAGCTGTTCTTCGGAGATGAAAACGGATTGGTAGCGGAAGTGATAGACAATACCACTTCGAGGGGACGTACGCTCCGGTTTTTGTTCGACGGAGACCACGATGCTTTTATCGTAAAACTCAAAGAACTGGGCATGACGCCACTGCCTAAATATATCAAACGCGAACCCACTCCCGAGGATAAGGAGCGCTATCAAACCATCTATGCCAAACACGAAGGTGCCGTGGCTGCACCCACAGCGGGGTTGCATTTCTCAAAACACTTGCTGAAAAGGCTTGAAATAAAAGGTGTGGAACTGGCGGAATTGACCCTGCATGTCGGATTGGGAACTTTCAGCCCGGTAGAAGTGGAGGATTTGTCCAAACACAAAATGGATTCCGAACAGATCATCATTCCGGAGGAAACAGCGGAAATGGTAAACCGCACCAAAGACAACGGAAAAAAAGTGGTGGCAGTGGGTACTACCGTCATGCGGGCTATCGAGAGTTCGGTTTCTGCCAACAAGCGTTTGAACCCGTGCAATAAATGGACGCATAAATTCATTTTTCCGCCGTACGAGTTCAGTATTGCCGATGCGATGGTTACCAATTTCCATACACCCAAATCCACCTTACTCATGATGACCGCAGCATTCGGCGGATACGAACTCGTCATGAATGCATACAAAGAAGCGGTAAAAGAAAAATACCGTTTCTTCTCTTACGGCGATGCCATGTTGATATTATGACATTTGCCGGAAGGCAAAAACGTTCACATGGTAAAAATCGGACAAATAGAATTGGGGGAATTTCCCTTGCTGTTGGCTCCTATGGAGGATGTTAGCGACCCGCCGTTCAGGGCGTTGTGCAAAGAATACGGTGCTGATGTGGTCTATACGGAATTTATCTCTTCGGAAGGGCTGATACGAAATGCGGAAAAGAGCGTAAAGAAAACGGATATCTATGAAAAAGAACGTCCTGTCGGTATTCAAATCTTCGGGCACGACCTCAATAGCCTGCTGAAAACCGTGGAGATTGTAGAACGTTCGAACCCTGATTTTATCGATTTGAATTACGGATGCCCGGTCAAAAAAGTAGTGGCGAAAGGTGCTGGTGCTGCCATGCTCAAAGACCTCGACAAAATGCAACGTTTTACGGCAGCTATCGTCAAGCATACCCGGCTACCGGTCACGGTAAAAACCCGGTTGGGCTGGGATGCGTCCTCCATCCGGATCGTGGAGGTAGCCGAACGTTTGCAAGATGTGGGAATCGCAGCCATCGCCATACACGGGCGTACCCGCCGGCAAATGTACAGCGGTGATGCCGACTGGAAACCCATAGCCGAGGTCAAAAACAACCCCCGGATGCACATTCCCGTATTCGGCAACGGCGATGTCAATACCCCGCAACGCGCTTTGGAAATGAAAGAGGTCTATGGATTGGACGGGGCGATGATAGGACGTGCCTCTATCGGTAATCCGTGGTTTTTCCGTGAGGTGAAACATTATTTCCGTACCGGGGAACTCCTGCCTCCTCCCGGTATAAGGGAAAGGGTGGAAGTAGCAAAAAAACACCTCGAAATGGCGATGAAATGGAACGGAGAAAGAGCGGGGTTGTTGGAAACGCGAAAACATTATACGGGTTATTTCAAAGGGCTTCCGGGAATCAAAGAATACCGGATCAAGATGCTTACCGCAAATTCCCGTGAGGAAGTATCCGGGATAATGGATAAGTTGATAGAGGTGTATGGGTAGAGGTTTATTACCTTTTGTTAGTTATGAGTGATTAGTTTTTAGTTGATAGTTGGGGAGCGGTGTCATTTCGATACGGAGCGAAGCGGAGTGAGAAATCTTTTATAGTTGTGAGTTATTAGTTATTAGTTGATAGTTGGGTGCGCTGTCATTTCGATACGGTGCGATAGCGGAGGGAGAAATCTTTTCTATTTTTTGCATATTTCAAAAGATTCCTCCTCACTCCTCGTGCCTCGTCGTTCGTTCGGAATGACACGGCTCTGTCATTTCGAACGAATGTGAGAAATCTTTTTCTAACCACCAAGAACACGGTGTAGGCACAAAGGACGTTTGTAGGGATGCCCAAATTGGGCGTCTCTACAAACGTCGCTCGTCCGGAATGACAGCGCGCCCATTGCGTCTCTCTGCCGGAATGACAGGGTCCCCGCTGGCGGGCAGATTTCAACGT